>NZ_JBHYXD010000002.1:0-35804 GCF_042751995.1 Streptomyces sp. NPDC059371
GGGGGGGGGGGGCGCCCGGCGGGGCGGGCCCCCCCCGGCGGCGGGCGGCGGGGGGGCCCCCGCCCCCCCCCCCCGGCCCGCGCCGCCCGTTCGGCCCGTCGTGGCCGCCACCGCGTTCAGTTCGACGTCGTCGTGGCAGCGGTCGTGGAGGAGGCCGTGGTGGCCGCCACGACCACCGCCGTGCGCACGTCCTGGATGACCTTCCTCAGGGCGGGAGCCGCCGCGCCCCCGCGCTCGGTGAGCTCGTCGATGCGGGCCCGGTGGAGCCTGCGCTCCTTGGACGACGCGAAGGTGCGCAGCTCGGCGGCGGTAGCCAGGGCGACGAGGGCCGCGTCGCGATCACCGACGTCGGCGACGGGCACCGGCCCCTCCAGCACCTCCCGCGCGTCCTCGCGCAGGGCTTCCACCACGGCGACCCGGTCCAGCTCGTACTCGACGGACGGGAAGATCCCGAAGACCCGCTTGCGCTCGGCCCGCAGGTATCCCTCGGCCGCGAGCTGGGCGCGGACCGCGTCCAGGGTGACCCGGGCCCGTGAGGTGACCCACGGCTTCCACCGCCGGGGCCGGGACTCCGCCACGAGTTCCAGGAGCCCGTCGAGAACGACGTCCCCGGTCCGGGAGTCGGCGTCGACGGGGGTGACGATGCCGTCGTCGTCGACGAGCAGCCCGCGCTGGGCGAGCTCGGTGAGGGCGCCGGCGCGCACCAGGTGGTGGAGGTGGGTGGACCCGGTGAGCCTTCCCTTCGTGGTGTCCCACGCCAGGAGGTAGAGCCGGGCGGGCAACGAGAGCGAGCCGTTCGGCACGGGATCTCCTCGGTTCGTCGGTGGGGAGCGTTAATCCTTTGACAGCCCTCAGGACCGTCCCTACGGTGTGAAGCGGTTCTGTTGCCGTCGAATGGAGAAGGACGTTGCTCGTCTGAGGTCGGAGACACCGCGTCACACAGCCGGTCCCGTCGGACCCGCGTGTGCGCAGCGTGCGACCTCGGCGTTCGAGCCGTCCCAGGGTGCGGAGCCCGTTCTTCCCGCTCTCCTCCGAACCGGATCGTCGTCGCCTCGCGGTGTCCCGTACGCGTACCCCCGACCGCATCCAGCAATCGCGAGGACCTCATGTCAACGTTCCCCACCTCCGTCACCTGTACCTCCCTGTCCTTCGCCTGGCCGGACGGCACCGAGGTCTTCGACGGTCTCCAGGTCGCCTTCGGACCAGGCGTCACCGGACTCGTCGGCGTCAACGGCTCCGGCAAGTCGACCCTGTTGAAGCTGATCGCCGGAGAGCTCACCCCGGCCGACGGCACCGTCCGGGTCGCGGGCGAGGTCGGCCGTCTGCCGCAGAACGTCACCCTCGACACCGCGCTGCGGGTCGACGAGGCGCTCGGCATCCGCGCGGTCCGTGCCGCCCTGCACGCGATCGAGGCGGGCGACGTGTCCGAGGAGCACTTCGATGTCGTCGGCGACGACTGGGACGTCGAGGAGCGCGCCCGCGCGACCCTCGGCGAACTCGGCCTCGGACACATCGGCCTGGACCGCGGGATCGGTGAGGTGTCCGGCGGCGAGTCGGTGCTGCTGCGGCTGGCCGCGCTCCTGCTCCGCCGGCCCGACGTCCTCCTGCTCGACGAACCCACCAACAACCTCGACCTGTACGCGCGACAGCGGCTGTACGCGGCCGTGGAAGCCTGGTCCGGAGTCATGATCGTGGTCAGTCACGACCGCCAACTCCTCGATCTGGCCGACCAGATCGCCGATCTGCACTCCGGCGAGGTCACCTGGTACGGCGGGAACTTCTCCGCGTACGAGGAGGCGCTCGCCGCCGAACAGGAGGCGGCGGAGCGCATGGTGCGCGTCGCCGAGTCCGATCTGAAGAAGCAGAAGCGCGAACTGGTCGACGCTCAGGTCAAGTTGGCCCGGCGCAGGCGGTACGGGCAGAAGATGAACGACCAGAAGCGCGAACCGAAGATCGTCATGGGAGCGCGCAAACGGTCGGCCCAGGAGTCCGCGGGCAGGCACCGGCTCCTGCACGAGGGCAGGCTGAGCGAGGCGAAGGAGCGTCTCGACGAGGCGGTGGAGGCCGTACGGGACGACGACGTGATCCGGATCGACCTGCCGTACACGGCGGTGCCACCGGGGCGTGACGTCCTCACCCTCGACCGGCTGGAGCTGAAGCACGGCGCACGGGTGAACGGCGTGTTCGATCTGCGCGGACCCGAACGCGTCGCGATCGTCGGGCGCAACGGATCGGGCAAGACGACACTGCTGCGCACGATCGCCGGGGAACTGGACGCCGTGTCCGGCGAGGCGCACGCCCACGTGCCCCTGCGCTTCCTGCCCCAGCGGCTCGATGTCCTCGACGACGAGCTGACGGTCGCCGAGAACGTGGCCCGGTACGCGCCCGCCGCCACGCGCAACCGGATCCGGGCCCGGCTCGCCCGCTTCCTGTTCAAGGGAACGAAGGCCGACCAGCGGGCGGCGACGCTCTCCGGCGGCGAACGTTTCCGCGCCGCGCTCGCGGCCCTGATGCTGGCCGACCCCGCCCCGCAACTCCTGATGCTCGACGAGCCGACGAACAACCTCGACATGGCGAGCGTCCACCAGCTCACCACGGCCCTGGAGTCGTACGAAGGGGCACTGATCGTCGCCAGCCACGACATGCCGTTCCTGGAGTCGATCGGCATCACGCGACGGCTGCTGCTGGAAGGAGGAGAACTGAAAGAAATCGCTCCGGAAACTGTCGGGTATTCCTCATAGTGCGGAGAGCGGAGGCGGCCTAGCGTCGGGGGTGGGCGGTGCCCGGCGTCGGGCCGGGGGTCTTCTGCGTGCGGGAACCGCACTGCATGATGGTGCGTTCGACACTCCCAGCCGATTCGGAGACCCGCCCGTGCCCAGTCAGAAAGCGCTCGTCCGCCGGCCCGGCCCCCGCCTCGCCGAGGGGCTGGTGACCCACGTGGAACGCACGGAGGTGGACGTCGATCTCGCGGTCGAGCAGTGGGAGGCGTACACCGAGTCGCTGCGGACGCACGGCTGGGAGACGGTCGAGGTGGACCCGGCCGAGGACTGCCCGGACGCGGTGTTCGTCGAGGACGCCGTCGTCGTCTTCCGCAATGTCGCGCTCATCGCCCGGCCCGGCGCGGAGTCCCGCCGGGCCGAGACGCCGGGGGTCGAGGAGGCCGTGGCACGCCTCGGCTGCTCGGTGAACTGGATCTGGGATCCGGGCACCCTCGACGGCGGCGACATCCTGAAGGTGGGCGACACGATCTACGTCGGCCGCGGCGGCCGGACGAACGCGGCCGGGGTCCAGCAGGTGCGCGCCGCCTTCGAACCGCTCGGGGCGCGGGTCGTCGCCGTTCCCGTCAGCAAGGTGCTGCATCTGAAGTCGGCGGTCACCGCTCTGCCCGACGGGACGGTGATCGGGCACGAGTCGCTCGTGGACACGCCCTCGCTGTTCCCGCGCTTCCTGGCCGTCCCGGAGGAGTCCGGGGCGCACGTGGTGCTCCTGGGCGGCGGGAAGCTGCTGATGGCCGCGTCCGCCCCGAAGACCGCGGAACTCCTCGCGGACCTCGGCCATGAACCGGTCGTGGTGGACATCAGCGAGTTCGAGAAGCTCGAAGGCTGTGTGACATGCCTCTCGGTGAGGCTTCGGGAGCTGTACGTCTGAAGGAGTGAGCGAGTCATCCGAACGGTCCCGGCCCTTCGCCGCCCCGGGCCTCTCCGGCATGGGCCGGAAGGGGCGCGTCCTCGCCCGCAACGCCGCTGATCAGCGGTCTTTACGGGCTCCTTAACCTACGGAGACGTAACCTACGGAGACGTAGCCTACGATGCCGTAGGTTAGATTTTCCGCTTGTTGTCCCGTCCCCCCTGGAGCACCAGTGACGATCACTTCCCCCGACCTCGGCAGCCCGGCAGCCGCCTGGACCGACGCTCGTCTGCTGTACGCGCTGGAGGAAGTCGTCGAGACGGAGCTCAACCGCCACCTGAAGGTGGCCAAGGACTGGATGCCGCACGAGTACGTGCCCTTCAGCGACGCCCGCAACTTCCCGGGGCTCTTCGAGGACGGCGAGGCCTGGGACAAGGAGCAGTCCAAGGTCACCGAGATCGGCCGGATCGCGCTGGTCGTCAACCTGCTCACCGAGGACAACCTCCCGAGCTACCACCACGAGATCGCGTCCCTGTTCGGCCGTGACGGCGCCTGGGGCACCTGGGTGCACCGCTGGACGGCGGAGGAGGGCCGGCACGGCATCGTGATGCGCGACTACCTGCTCGCCTCGCGCGCGGTGGACCCGGACAAGCTCGAGGCCTTCCGTATGCAGCACATGAGCGAGGGCTTCGAGTCGGACAACCGCCACTCGATGCTGCACTCGGTCGCGTACGTCGCCTTCCAGGAGCTGGCGACCCGCATCTCGCACCGCAACACCGGGCACCAGTCGGGCGACCCGGTCTGCGACCGCATGCTGGCGCGCATCGCGACCGACGAGAACCTGCACATGGTCTTCTACCGCAACCTCCTGAAGGCCGCGTTCGAGCTGGCCCCCGACCTGACCATGCAGGCCGTCCGTGACGTCGTCGTCAACTTCCGGATGCCCGGTCACGGCATGCCCGGCTTCGAGCGCATGGCCGCGCAGATGGCCATCGGCGAGGTCTACAACATGCGCATCCACCACGACGACGTGCTCCAGCCGGTGCTGCGGCACCTCAGGGTCCTGGAGATCGACGGCCTCGGCCCCGAGGGCCTCAAGGCCCAGGAGGAGCTCGGCTACTTCATGGGCGGCCTGGACGCCGAGGCCTCGAAGTTCGACGAGAAGCTCGCCGCCCGCAAGGCCCGGATGGCGGCCCGCGCCACCGCGTGACGCCTCCCGGGCAGACATGAACGGGCGCGGGCGCCCCGGCAGGGTTCAGGTCCCGCCGGGGCGCCCGCACATGCCGTGGCCCCGTGGGCCACGCCCGGTCCCGCGGCTGCCCGGTCCCCGACCGGTCCGGTCCCGGGCCGGTCCGACCCCTGGCCGGTCTGTCCCCGGGCCGGTCTGTCCCCGGGCCGATCTGATCCCGGGCCGGTCTAGTCCGGGAGCCGGTCCAGGACCCACTCCCCGATCTCCGGCGTCATGATGGCGTGCGGGTCGTTGTCCCCCGAGAGCAGGAAGTCGTCGAGATCCGACTCCTCCGGGGGCAGCTCGTCGATGCCGGCGTACAGATCCTCCTGCCGGTCCAGGTCACGGATGGCGACCGCGCTGACGGAGGGAACGAAGCACACGGACCGGTGCACCATGTCGACGTTCTCGCCGAACGCCGTCAGCGTGTCCCCGACGATGCCGAACGACTCGAGCGTCCCGCCGGGCGCGCCGTCGAGTTCGGGGAACCCGCTCGTGGTGATCGTGTACGGACCGCCGAGGACGCCGTCGAGCACGGCCACCTCCGCGGCCTCGCCCTTGGGCTGGGCGAGGAAGTACGTGCCGTCGAAGAGCGGCCCGGCACAGGTCAGCGCCTTCGCCCCGGCGCGCACCCCGTTGCCCACGCCGTCACCGCGCCCGCTGGACACCCCGATCAGGCGCGGGATGCGCGGCCAGCCGCCCACCCGCTCCAGCTGCTCCTTGAACTCCCTGCGCTGCGAGCTCTCCTTCGGCGTGCCGTCGAGAGCGTCCAGGTAGCGCCAGAGCATCTGCTGCGAGGCCGGGCTGCCGATCTGCCGCAGGTAGGTGTCGTCGCCGGCGTCGGCGAGGTAGTGCGCCAACGCCTGGAGTCCGATCGGCACCCACGCTCCCCGGTGCGGGCTGTCGAACGACACATAGACCCCGACCCGGTGGTCCATGCGCTGCATCTCCATCTTGGCCAGCGCGTAGCGGGCGACGATGCCGCCCATGCTGAACCCGCCCACGAGCAGCCGGGTGTCGCCGAGCTGTTCGGCGACGGTCCGCATGATCGCGGCGGTCATCGTCTCGGCGTTGCGCAGGATCGACTCGCTCCGCTCGTCGAACCCGACGAGGACCAGCGTGCGTCCCCGCCGCCGCAGTTCGCTGATGAACGGGAACCTGCCGTTCTCCAGCCCGTCCCACAGCCAGTCGAAATCGGTCGGCCCCAGGTTGAACCCGTCGGCCAGGACCACCGGCCGGACCACGCCCTTGTGGCCCTGCCCGTAGTACACCCGGGCACTGCCGCCCGGTAGCTGCCATTCCTCGTCGGCCCGGGGAGCCTGCGCGGGCGCGGGCTCCCCCATCGGAGTGACGAGTCCGATCGACCCTGCGGCTTTCGTTGCTTTGGTGGCCTTGCTGTCGGCCATGACGTCCCTTTCGGTGTCGGTGACAACGATCAGAGGACGTCATACGCAGATTTGGCACTGTCCAAGCGCATATGCCAATCAGCTCACTCCGATGAACCACGACGGCAGTCGAAAGGAGGTGGGCGCTTGTCACTCCAGGGCGCGCCGCAGGCCGAGACGCTCCTTCTCGGAGAGTCCGCCCCACACGCCGAAGCGTTCGTCGTTGCTGATCGCGTATTCGAGGCACGCGGGACGCATCGCGCACATCCCGCAGATCCGCTTGGCCTCGCGCACCGAGCTGCCCGGCTCGGGAAAGAAGAAGTCCGCCCCCGTCTGCGCGCACAACGCCTGCTCCTGCCAGGCGAGGTCGGACGGAGTGATGGTTACCGAGTACATGGTCACAGCGTGCCCGGCGGCGAAAAACGTTCGATCAACGCGGGATCAACGCGGTGTACCAAGGCTTCCGGCGGCCTCGATGATGGCCCCGCGGGAAGGCCTCGGGCACGGCGGCGCGCGGGAGAACCCTGCGACGATACGAATTCCGGCGGCCACTCGGAGTGACGGGCGCCGCCGCTCCGGGCGGTTTGCGCATCTCTGGAGCGATTGTCGGTGGGCGGTGGAAGACTCGGCACCAAAGGCAACGGGACCCCTCAAAGGAGGGCAATCATGCTCACCACCAGCTTTGTCAACGGCTCCCCGAACTGGCTGGATGTCGGCACGGCCGACATCGAAGGCGCCATCGCCTTCTACGGAGGCCTCTTCGGCTGGCGGTTCCAGTCGGCGGGGCCGGACGCCGGTGGCTACGGCTTCTTCCAGGTGGACGGCAAGACCGTGGCCGGGGGTATGCAGATCACCGCCGAGCAGGGCCCGCCGTCCTGGAACGTCTACTTCCAAACGGCGGACGCCGAGGCCACCGCCAAGGCGGTCGAGCAGCACAAGGGCACGGTGCTCATGCCGCCCATGGACGTGATGGGCGAGGGTCACATGGCCATGCTCGCCGATCAGGCGGGCGTGACCTTCGGTGTGTGGCAGCCCGGCCGGACCAAGGGCCTGGGCATTGCCGGCGACCCGGGTTCGCTGTGCTGGGTCGAGCTCTGCACACCGGACATCGCGGCGGCCGCCGGGTTCTACAACGCCGTCTTCGGGTGGCACACAACGGCGGCTCAGTTCCCGGGCGGGACCTATACCTGCGTCAACCCGGCGGAGACCGAGGAGGCGGGCATGTTCGGCGGTCTGATGCCGCTCGCGGACGACCCGGTCGAGGCGAGGACCGGCGCGTACTGGCTGCCGTACATCGAGGTCCCCGACACGGACGCCGTGGTCGCCAGGGCCGGGGAACTCGGCGGCGCGGTCCGTATGCCCGCCACGGACATGGAGGGCGTCGGCCGCATGGCCAAGCTCGCCGATCCGTACGGGGCGCGCTTCGCGGTGATCAAGAGCGCCCCTCAGCAGAGCTGAATCTTCCGGGGCGCCGGGGCCGGCGCGGGGCGGCCCACGGACCTCGCGCCGAGCGACCGTGCGTCCTGCGCCGGGGCTGCCGTCACGGCCGTCGCCGGGGCTGCGCGCCGACGCCCACCGCCCGTGCCGAGGGCCCACGTGCCCGCAGCCGAGGCCCTGTCGTGCCGCCATCGCCGGCCCACGCCCGGGGCCGGCGCGCCACGGCCTCCAGCCCTGGATCGAAGCCCGTCGCGCCACGGTCTTCAGCCCCGGATCGAAGCCCGTCGCGCCGCGGTCTTCGGCCCTACGCCGAGGCCCGTCGTACGATCGTCGTCGGCAGGACCACTCCGGCGGGATCGGGCGCCGGGTCCTGCGCCGCGGGGCCGCCCTCAAGACCGCGGATCAGCAGCCGGGCCATCAACCGGCCCATCTCCTCTATTTCCTGACGCACCGTCGTCAGCGGCGGATCCGTCTGTTCGGCGATCGGCAGCATGTCGTCGAAGCCGATCACGGCAACGTCCTCGGGCACCCGTCGTCCGTACTCACGCAGCACACGCAGCACGCCGAGGGCCGACAGGTCGTTCGCCACGAACACCGCGTCGACGTCGGGGCGGCGCTCCAGCAATTCCCGCATCGCTCGTTCGCCGCCGGCGGGGGTGAAGTCCCCCTGCGCGACGAGTTCCGGACCGGCGTCGGCCATGACGTCCCGGAAGCCGTCGAGCCGGTCGACCGCGGACGTCTGGTCGAGGGCACCGGTGATGTGGGCGACGCGCGTCCGCCCGAGACCGAGGAGATGGCGAACGGCCTGGCGGGCTCCGCCGCGGTTGTCGCAGTCGACGTACACCGCTTCGCGGACGCCGTCGCCCCAGCCGGGCCGTCCACCGAACACCGTCGGCACACCCGCGCCGTGGATGAGGCCCGGCAGCGGGTCGTCGAGGTGCAGGGAGAACACGAGCGCGCCGTCGACATGGCCGCCGGCGAGATAGCGGGCGACACGGGCGTGGTCGTCGCGCCCTTCCGTGAGCAGCAGGACCAGTTGTGAGTCGTTGGCCGTCAGCTCCTTGCTGATGCCCCGGAGTTGGAGCGCGAAGAACGGGTCGGCGAAGACCCGCGTCTCGGGCTCGGCGATCACCACGGCGACCGCGTCGTGGCGCCGGGTGACGAGGCTGCGGGCGGCCTGGTTCGGAACGTAGCCGAGTTCTTCGACGGCCCGGCGCACGCGCTCGACGAGCGGCTCGCGGACTCCGTCCCCACCGTTCACGACCCGTGACACGGTGGCCCGGGAGACCCCGGCCCGCGCGGCCACGGCCTCCAGCGTGGGGCGCGACGCTGTCTCGGTCACCTCAGGGCACCTCCTCGGCGGATGCCGATCAGGATAGCCGCGCGACCGCCCGCTCCGTGGGGGTGCTCCCCGATCATCGAAAACGGCTCGAACCGGTCTCGCCACAGGGTGACTTGGCGGAAAGGGCTCCGGGCCGGCCCCGGGCTCTAGGCGTCCTCGTGTTTCGCGCGGCTCGGCTGCACCCGCTTGGGCTCGCCCGGCATCTTCGGGTACTCGGGCGGGTACGGGAGGTCGCCGAGGCCGTGGTCGTGCTCGTCGCGGCTGGCGAGTTCCAGCAGTGCCTCCAGCGAGAAGGCGTGGTCGTCCATGTCGGCGTGCACGTCGCCGAGTTCGGCGAAGCGGCCCGGCATGGTCGCCAGGTCGAAGTCCCGTGGCCGGGCGTCCTGCACCTCGTCCCAGCGCAGCGGTGCGGAGACCGGGGCGTGCGGGCGGGGACGTACGGAATAGGCCGAGGCGATGGTGCGGTCCCGGGCTGTCTGGTTGTAGTCCACGAAGATCTTCTCGCCCCGCTCCTCCTTCCACCAGGCGGTGGTGACCTGGTCGGGCATACGGCGTTCGAGCTCGCGCCCGACGGCGATGGCGGCCCGGCGCACCTGGGTGAAGGTCCAGCGCGGCCGGATGGGCACGAAGACATGGAGCCCGCGGCCCCCGGAGGTCTTGGGCCAGCCCCGCAGACCGCCGTACTCGTGCAGGACCTCGCGCAGTTCGTGGGCGGCGCGCACCGCGTCGGCGTAGTCCGTGCCGGGCTGCGGGTCGAGGTCGATGCGCAGTTCGTCGGGGCTGTCGACGTCGTCGCGGCGGACCGGCCAGGGATGGAAGGTGAGCGTGCCGAACTGCGCGGCCCACAGCACGGCGGCGGGCTCGGTGGGGCACATCTCGTCGGCGCTGCGGCCGCTGGGGAAGGTGATGTGGGCGGTGGGGATCCAGTCGGGCATGTTCTTGGGCGCCCGCTTCTGGAAGAAGGACTCCCCGGTCACCCCGTCCGGGTAGCGCTCCAGTGTGGTGGGACGGTTGCGCAGGGCTCGCAGGATGCCGTCGCCGACGGCGAGGTAGTACTGGGCGAGATCCAGCTTCGTGAATCCGCGCTCAGGGAAGAAGATCTTGTCCGGGCTGGACAGGCGCACGCTCCTGCCGGCCGCTTCGAGTTCCACCGCATCGCCCATGCGAGCCACGGTAGGCGCAGCTCGCGGGCCCCGCACACCGGGCGGATGCCCGCGCCACCGCGCAGAATCGAAGTATGGTTCTGCGAGATTTCTGATAGATGCAGGTCAGACGCCATATTGACCGACCCTCTCACGCTGTTCTCTCACAATCTCTCACCCCAGCCCGTGTAGACCATCGAGCGCCGCGGCCGCCGAACGAAGATCCTCGGCGTCCGGAGCGACGTACTTGGCCTTGGTGAAGGCCGCGTTGGTGTGCCCCGCCCATGCCGCCAGGACGACATCCGCGACCCCGTTCACGGCGAGGTACTTGAGGACGGCATGCCGCGCGTCGTACAAGCGGACCCGCCTCAGGCCGAGTTGTTCCATGAGCCCGCACGCGTGGTCCCGGAGGTTCCGCGTGTCGAGCGGCACCCCGAGTTCATCGACGAGTACGTACCCGGAGAGGGTGTACCCCTCGCCGGCCGCCAGTCGCTCGCGGGCCTGCAACTTCTTGAAGCTCTTGAGGGAGTCCCAGACCAACCGCGGTAGCGGCAGGGTGCGTTCGCCACTGGTGGTCTTGGTGTCCTTCTCGACGGTGTAGTGATTGCGGACCATCGTCCGGGTGTTGAGCACCGACACGGTGCCGCCGACCAGGTCGACGTCCGGCTCCCAGCGCTGGCCCGCGACTTCGGCCGGCCGCATCCCCATCAGCGACTCCATGAGCGGAGCGCACAGCCGGTCGCTACGGATACCGGAGACGTACTGCTGTACCTCCGCGACGTTCCACGGCTGAACCTTGGTGCTGCGCCGCTTGTCCTGCTTGCGGGCCTGCTTGGGAACGTGGACGTACTCGGCGACGTTCGCCCGGACCATCTGCCGGACGAAGGCGCGGCCGAGGATCTCCTTGAGTCTGGAGAGGATCGTGTCGACGCTGGTGGGGCGCAGCCCGGTCAGGGTCTCGACCGGCTGCTCAGGGTTTCCGGTCTGCACGAGAATGGGTCGACGGCGCCCTTGGGTGAGGAGCCACTGCACGAAGTCGATGCAGTCGTCTTCGGTGAGCGCCTGGAGACGGGTGTCCCCCAGCCTGTTCTTGATGTAGCCGAGCTGGGTCTCGTAGCTGGGGATCGTGGTGGGCTCCAAGTCCTCCTTCTTCTTGGCGAACCACTCGTCGACCCACTCCCCCACCGTGATCTTGTTGGGGACGATAAGGGTGCCTGCGTCCCGCTGGTGACGGAGCCGGTTGTACTCGGCCTCAGCCTCCCGCTTCGTGTCCTTGGTGATCGTGAGCTGCTTGCGCTTGCCGGTCGCGTCGCGGCCCACGTCGACCACGAACCGGTACCGGGTCCTGCCGTTCTTCAGCGTGATCTTTTTGATTTCGGCCATGTCCTCCCCTATTCAAATCGCGCGGCAGTTTCGGGAGCCCTGGCGGCGTCAGCGCGGCATGGCGTGCGCTGCTTCACTCCTGTCCGTCTCCCTTTCCGTCCGCATCGTCACTGGTCGAACCCTCCACATCCCCGTCGGACGCCTCCGCTTGCTGCCTGCGCTCCCATTCGAGAGCCGCGCGATTGTGCTCGATCTGCCGCTCGCGCGTGAACCACGCGACCGAGGCTGCCTTCTGACGTTCCGGCGACATTGAGCTGAAGCCTGCCGCGAGTTCGGCAAGGTTCCCCGGGGGGCTGTCGTACCCCTCGGTGAAGATCCGGCCGAACTCCTCCGGAGTCAGGTCACGCAGCAACGGGCCAGGTTCGGCGCCGGCACGACCCTTGACGCTCGGGCCGAGCCATCCCGCCTTCCTGGCGCGCGAAATCCATGAGCGCACGGTCTCTTCTGGCCGATCGAACTCCTGGGCCATCCGCTTCACGGCGCCCGATGGGCGTCCGGGCGCGGTCTCGGCCAGGTAGGAAACAGCCACGCTGCGCAGGAGTTCGTCGCTCAGAGCGCCCCGCCCGCCAGTGCGTGGC
Organism: Streptomyces sp. NPDC059371; assembly: GCF_042751995.1. Taxonomy (NCBI): domain Bacteria; kingdom Bacillati; phylum Actinomycetota; class Actinomycetes; order Kitasatosporales; family Streptomycetaceae; genus Streptomyces; species Streptomyces sp. NPDC059371. The sequence continues at coordinate 12,123 of NZ_JBHYXD010000002.1, forward strand.
CGGCTCGGTGGGTAGCCGATCAACTTCGGCGGCTCGGAAGACTGCGCGGCGCGGGCTGTAGTGGCGCGGGCCAGGTGCAGGATGTCGCCGACTTGGATGCGCCGCAGGAGACTGCCCGTGATGCCGCTGCCTGTCGGGTCAACGGCCTGCAGCTCCACCCGGGAGATCACCAGGCCCTGAGAGCCTCGGGTGATGTCGCCCTTGGCGAGCCACTCGCCCGAGGCGGGGCGCGCCTCGAACGTGGCCACGACCTTCCCTTCGGCCTGGTCGGCGGAGGCTTCGCGGTCGGCGATGGCGCTGATGTAGACCTCGTCGGGCCCATCGGCGGTGGGGGGCGTGGGTGTAGTCACCTCACGAGCATTGCAAGAAACGCAACGATAGGTCAACACACCAGCCCGGCAGACGTGGCTCACCATGTCGGCAGACATGGTTGACCTGAAGCCACCAGGTCTGCCAAGCTGGCCACATGACAGCCACAGCGCTACGCGTTAGGGCTCGCCTGCTCCTGCACCAGGACCTTCCGGCCCCGGAGGAGCGGCGGGCGATCCGCCTGGCGGCGGGACTCTCGCAGGGGGAACTGGCCGAGGCCATCGGCGTGACCCGGCAGGCCATCAGCAACTGGGAGAGCGGGATCCGCACGCCGAAGGGCGGACACCTTGAGCGGTACGTCACCGCGATCCGCACGCTCCGGAGCGCCGCCTGATGGCCGCGAAGAAGGTCGAGTCGCCGACGCTCGCCGAGGTGAAGAAGTGGCCCGCGACGGTCAACGTCCCGCGTGCCGCTCTCGCTCTCGGCTGTAGCCGGTCGCAGCTCTACGAACTGATCAAGCGTGGCGAGGCACCTGTCCGAACCCTGTCGTTCGGCAGCCGTCACGTCGTGATCACCGCATCTCTCGTGGCGATTCTCGAAGCCGCCTGAGATACGGGCGGCCCGGCCGTCGGTGTCATCACCACCAGCGACCGGGCCTCAGCAACAGACCCACACAGCGAAGCCCCGGGCTCATTGCTTGGACAGCCGGGCCAGGGGCTACGCGGAACAGAACGGATCCATCACCATGGACCAGCTTACGACCAGCCCGACCGCCACCGCCATCACCGCCGAGCCCCAGACCGAAGCGCCTTCGCGTGCCGACCAGGCGGACGGCGACACCACCATCACCTACCTGGCCGCCGCAGTCTTCGTGGCCAATGCCGTGCACGCCGAGGCGATCACCGACCCCGACCCGGCGGGACGCCTCGACAGCATCTGCGACGCCGTGCCTGACGCCATGGCGGAGGTCATTGCCAAGGTCGGTACCAGCCACCCGCTCGCCGACTTCCTCCAGGCGGAGGTCCCCGCCCGGCTGCGGGCTGCCGCAGCCATCGAGCACGCCCGCGCGGAAATCGACCCCGGCTACGGCTACTTGCTCGACTACCTGGTCGAGAACCTGCGGGCCGGGGGCGACCCGTTCGCGATCAGGCAGGCGGCGGAGGACGCGCCGCAGCGGCTCCGTGACCAGCGGGCCGCCGCGCTGACCGACGAGCAGACCCGGGCGTGAACACCCGCACCCCCACTGGGAACCCCGGGGCCACTACGGCTCCGGGGCCTTCCCGGAATGCACTGCTGAACAACCCGTACAGCCTTTCCCTCCGGGAGATCAGAGCCGAGATCCGCCGCTGCGCCGCGAACGGCTGGCAGCTCTGGGAGATCCGTCTCCGCTTCACCCCCAACCGCGAGGACCGCAGCACGTGAGCGAGTACGAGCAGATCATCGAGGGCCTCAACGCCCACGGGAGCCGCCGCAGCGGCGCTTCGGGCTGGCAGTGCTTGGCTCACGATGACCGTGTGGCGTCTCTCTCGGTCAACGAGAGGGACGGCCGGGCCTTGGTGTTCTGCCAGGCCGGATGCGACACGAACGACGTCTTGGCCTCCATCGGAACGAGCTGGAGTCAGCTCCGTCCCCGAACCGATCCCGGGAAAACGTCGTGGGTCGCGAAGTACGAGTACACCGACGAACGCGGCGGCGTCCTGTTCGTCAAGGAACGAGGCGAGCCCAAGACGTTCCGCGTGTACCGGCCGCTCACTGGCGGGCGTCGCCAGTACAAGGACGTGTTCGTCGGCGCGAACCCGGCCCGCCGTGTCCTGTACCGGCTCCCCGCGGTGGTCAAGGCCATCGCCGAGGGCGGCACCGTGTACGTCGTCGAGGGCGAGAAGGATGTTGCCTCCGCCGAACGGGCGGGTGTCACGGCGACCTGCAACTATGACGGCGCGTCCAAGGCTGACCAGCGGCCCAAGTGGCGCCCGGAGTACGGCGACATGCTCAAGGGCGCACACGTCGTCATCGTCGCCGACAACGACGCTGCCGGCCGCGCCCACGCCGCCGCCGCGTATGCCGACCTGAAGCGCAAGGCTGCGTCCGTCCGGGTTGTCCGCGGCCGGGTCGATCGAGAGAAAGCAGACCTGACAGACCACCTTGCTGCCGGGCACAGCATCGACGACCTCGTGCCCCTCGACGCACCCGCTCCACCGGTCGACGACCGCGACGACTTCTCCGCACTCCTCCCGCCCGAGGACATCGAGGAGCAGCCCGTACACCTCGACCCCGAGACGATGTCGTCCGAGGAATACTTCGCGGCCCGCGTGAAGGCGATGCTCAGCGAGTTCCTCGACACCGACGACCTCGACAAGATCACCCCACTCGAACCGCTGCTCGGCGACCTGTTGCAGGTCAACACCCTGTGCCGCGCGGTCGGTCCGTCCGGCTCGTTCAAGTCGTTCGTCCTGCTCGACATGTGCGGCTGCATCGGCACCGGCGTGAAGTGGCACGGCCAGTACGTGAAGCAGGGAACCGTCGTCTACCTCGTCGCCGAGGGCGAGCAGGGCATCCGCAAGCGGGTCCGTGCATGGGAGCAGCAGTACGGGCTGCGCATGGAGAACGTGCGCTTCCTGCCCCGCCCGGTCCAGGCGATGAGCCCCGAGTGGGACGTGCTCATCGCCGCCCTGCAAGAGATCGGTCCGGTCCTGGTTGTGGTCGACACGCAGGCCCGCGTCACGGTCGGCGTCGAGGAGAACTCCAACAAGGAGATGGGCCAGGTCGTAGACCGCCTCGACCAGCTCCGAACCGCCACGAGCGCGTGCGTCGTCATCGTCCATCACACAGGCCACCAGGGCGAGCACGGCCGTGGCGCGTCCGCTGTGAAGGGCGCTCTCCAGTCCGAACTGAACGTGTCCCGCAAGGGCGACAAGCTCTCGAACATCGTCCTCACCGTGAAGTCCGGCAAGCAAAAAGACGAGGACCAGAGCGACGAGTTCGACTTCCGCCTGAAGAAGGTGGCCATCGCCGGGGAGTTCAAGCCCGACGGCAGGGATGTCACGTCCCTGGTACTGGAGCCCCTCGCCCTCGCTCCTCCCGGTGAACGGGAGCCCGAAGAGGGATCGGTCGAGTGGATTGCTCTCCAACTCGACCGGGCCAACGTGCCCGCCGACTTCGGCCGGCGGCGTCTGGCTGATGAGTGCCAGCGGCTCGGATTCAAGGTCGGCAACGACCGGCTGAACGAGGTGGCTGGGCTCCGGAAGCAGCGGTCCCAAGAGCGGTCCTACTCGCAAGTAACACAAACGGTCCTAGATGACGGGACCACTAACGATGATTCCGCAGCTCAGACCGGTCCCGGACCGGTACAGGACCACCCCGGACCGGCACCCAAAAACCGGCGGTCCTCTCCCTCCTCTCTAAGGAGAGGACCGGTGGTGCAAGAGGGTCCAACGTGCTCGATGTGCCACACCCGCCTCGATGCCGACTGGGCAGCGCAAGGCAACGACCGACACGTCGGGTGCTGAACGGCCATGGACATCACCCACTGGACCCAGCAGGCCAAGCGGATCAGCTACGAGGACGCCTACACCTACCGGCAGCTCGCCCAAGACCTCACCAGGCAACTCACCTGGACCGGAGCCACGGACGTCGCCACAGCCCTTCGAGGCCACGTCTACGGATGGACCAGCAGCCACCCGCTCCACAAAGACGTCAAACCGCTGTACGACGCCCTCGGTTGGGAGCAGGCCGCGTTGATCGCCGCCTGGTTCCGCAACCTCGACAACAAGCCTCAGCGGCGCCGGCCGGGCGGCTGGCCCACCACATCCTCCGTGACTAAGGAGCCCGCATGAATGCCGAACCCGCGTTCTCGACCCTCGCCGCCGGAGCCCCCGAGACTCTCGCCGCGCTGGTCAGCAACTACCAGTGCGGAAGCTGCGGCGGCGAGGTCGACACCCTCGTCACCGACAACACCGGGCTGCTCATCGCCAACATCCGGCACGACGACAACTGCCCCGTCCTCAACGGGCACGTCAGCAGCACCGGGGACCTCGCCCGTGCGGTCGACGTCCCCGCCACCTTCCGGCCGTGAACGGAGTCCCTTGTGACCAAGCCCGTGTCCCACGTCGAGCAGCAGGTGCAGGCCCGCATCGCCGCGGCCCGCGTCCGCATCCAGGCAGCGAAGGAACGCCGCGACTCCCTCGCCCAAGCCCGTCAGCGTGGCCTCGCGCACCGGCACGCCCGCAAGCTCCGCAACCTCGCCGAAGCCGAGCAACGCCGCCAGGCCGCCGAGGGTGACGACCAGTAGGAAGAGAGGAGTTCGGCCCCATGTCTCAGCAGTCGTCGCCGCCGGAGTCTGGCGATTCGCGTTTCACCTTCTCCGTGTGTCGGGTGCCTGGCCCACGTGGTCCTCGGCGGGGTGGTCCGTATCCGCGGCTTCGTCTGGATTTCGGGGTGAAGGCGAGAGAGGGGTTGGCGGTGGCGGAGTTGGTGTTGGGGCGGGGGTTCACGTTCCGGGCGGCGGGGGCGGAGTTGGGGTTGTCGGCGACGACGGCGTGGCGCCGGTACTGGTGGTTCATGGATTACACGCTGCCGGGGCGGTGGGGGGTGAAGGCGGGGCGGTTGCCGCCGATGCGTGGGACGCGGGCGTGTCCGCGGGGGCGGCCGTTCATCAAGGAGCTGCATGGCCCGGGTGGGCCGCTACATCGAGGAGGCGACGTATGACGAGGCGTGATCCGCGGAAGCGGGTGGAGGCGCTGTGGCCGTTGGCTGCGGGTAAGTCGCAGCGGGCTGCGGCCGCTGAGGTGGGTGTGCATCCGAGCACGGTGCGCTCGTGGCTCCGGGATCCGGTGTTCGTGGCGGAGTTGGAGCGGGTGCGTGCCGCGGTGGCGGTGAGGCCGCTGGATGCGGAGCGGGTGATGGCGGCGGTGGATGAGGCGGAGGCTCGGCTGGGTGGTCGGGGTCCGGTGACGGTGGTGATTCCGGTGGGTGCGTCTCCGGCTCGGCGTCGGCGGTTGCTGGCGGATGGGATTGCCCGGGTGCTGGAGCGGAGCGAGGAGGGCCGACGGTGACGGGCGAGGGTGAGGCGGCGTCGTGGGCGCGCGAGGAGATCGCCGGGTTGTTGACGGTCCCGGAGTACGGGTCGGAGGCGTGGCATGGGCTGGAGCCCGGGGATCCGCGGCGGCAGGCGGCGTTGGTGTTGGCGGCGGAGCGGTGGCGGGAGGCGCAGCGGTGAGCGGGCGGGTGGAGCGCATCGTGCGGTCGGTGCAGGCGGCTCGGTCGGATCTGCTGGACGCGGTGGGGCTCGGGCTGTTGTCGACGTCGGCGTTCTTGTGGTCGCCGATCGCGGGGTTCGCGGTGGCCGGGCTCGCCACGCTGGCGCTGAACTGGCGTATCGAGAGCGGCGGGTGAGCGGGACGGCGGGGGCTCGGCCGGCGGTGCGGTTGGGGGTGCCGGAGTTCGTGACGGGCGGCGGGCTGGTGGCGCCGTGTCGGGTGGATCCGGAGGCGTACTTCGCGGACGGAGTGAGGCCGGCAGGGGCGCGGGCGTTGTGCGCGGGCTGCGGCTACCTCGAGGCCTGCCGGTCGTGGGCGCTGGAGCGGCCAGCGGTGTGGGGGGTGTGGGGCGGTACGACGCGGTTGGAGCGGGCGTCGTTGCGGCGCCGAGCTGCTGCCGCAGCGCCCGGGTAGCCGCGGCCCCCGGGTGGTGGAGGACTTCCGGGCGGGCGCGTGCCCACCCGGTCACCGGTAGATCGAAGCAGAAGGTATCGGAGGCGTCATGGTGAAGATCACGGCACGGCAGGTGGAGAAGGCAGAGGAGCGGGCGGCCGAGCAGGAGCAGGCCCGTGAGGCGGCGGCGGCCCGGTTGGAGTCGGCGCCCTACAGCGAGGTGGCGGCGCTGGAGTTGACGGAGGCTTCGCAGTCGGCGGCACGGCTGCGTGCCAGCGCGCGGGAGCTGCGCGAGAAGTTCGACGAGCAGGTCGCGGCGGAGCAGGCGGCGGCGACGCGGGAGGAGCGGGAGAAGGCGGCGGCGAAGGAGATCACGGCGGCCGGGAAGGAGATGGCGGCTGCCCGCAAGGAGCTGGAGCAGTCGGCTGAGGTGGCGCAGCAGGCGCTCGTGGCTCTGATGATGGCTACGGAAGCGTACGACGGGCTCGTGGTCCGGCACGCGGACGCGTTGGCGGCGGCGGGGCTCGGGCTGGACGGGGAGACGGGCGGGGGCCGCGGGCTGTTCACCACCACGGTCCGGGTGCGGGGCACGTCGTATGAGGGGCTGGCGCCGGCGGGGGCGTTGCTGTGGGTGGCGGACCGGGTGGCGGAGGCGAGGCTGCCGCATATGAGTCCGGTGCGGGCGTCGTTGGCGGGTCTGCTCGGGTACCGGGCGTGGGAGCAGCGGGGGGATGACCTGATGTCGGGGGTGCCCGCGGTGCCGGTCGTGAAGCATCCCGAGCCGCCACGGCTGGTGAACGCATTCCAGGCGCTGCAGGCGTCGAAGTGACCAGTCGTGCCGACGAGTTCGTAAGGAGGAGTGCCGTGATCACGGTGACGACGGAGGATCTGGAGCAGGCCGAGGAACTGGCTCGGCGGGCCGCGGGCGAGCTGCGGGAGGCGGAGCGGGAGTACGCCGCCAACCGTGCCTCGCAGACCGCGTACGGCAGGCACAAGGACGCGGTGGATGTGGCGGATCATGCGGCGGTGCGGGCGCGGCTGCTGCGCCAGGACTGGGAGGTGCAGGAGGAGGCGCGGCAGCGGCGGGCGGAAGCGGGCGAGGCGGCGGCGCAGGAGATGGGCCGGGACATCGAGGGCCTGGCCGCGTCGCGGGCGACGGCTGTGGTGGCGGTCGTTGCCGCGGCGGCGGCGATGCAGGCGGCGGTGGACGCGCTGGCGGAGCACGACGAACGGGTTCGCGTGGTCGGTGCGAAGCTCGCTGCGCGCGGGCTGCGGTGTGCGGGCGGAGAGCCGACGGGTGCCGGCCTCGATGGATCGGTGTGGGTGCGCGGTGAGTTGTGGCCGCTGGTCGATGGCGGGTCGGTGCTCGGCCGGTTGCTCGCCGATGTGGTGGCGGGGGTGCAGCCGCGGCATCCACTGGCCCGGTTCTCTGCGCCGCCCTACGGGGGCTTGACGGCGGGGCGGGGCCGGGACGAGTTGCTCGCCCTGGTGCGGGCGGAGAGGGGCCGCTAAGCGGCTGCGTGTCGGTGCGGCGCCCGGTCTTCCTGAAAGGGAGGGCCGGGCGTCGCCGTGTTGTAGAAACTCTCCAGTATCCAGTACCGATCCACGCATGAAGATGCACATTCAGTCGTACTCTCCTTGTAGGAGGTGGACAACAATGGACGGTGTTGGACAGGTGGAGATGCCCCCGCGGATGCGGGCGGCGGTGCTGCTGGCGATGGGTCGGCCGACGGAGGAGATCGGGCCCGAGGTCGGGGTGTCCGGGCGGACGGTTCGCCGTTGGCGGGCGCGGCCGGAGATGCGGGCGGACATCAGCAGGGTGCGGCTCAGGCTGCTGGACGGGGCCACGGCTTCTGTGACGTTCGGACAGCAGCGGTGAGCCGGGCAGGCGGCAGGACGCGCCGGAAGGGGACGACACGCGCGTCCCGCAAGCCCAGACTGCTGGCTCCGCTCTTCGCGCATGTGGCGCCTGATGGTGTGAAGGCGCTGCTCGTTTCCGACTACGCGCGCGGGGACTCCGAGTTGCTCGACGGGATGGTCGAGCGTGTCCTCATTAATGATCTGCCGCGGTGCGGGCATCTTCGGCGCCGGCCGGACCGGGGCTACGTGTTCGCGACGGAAGGCTACGCCCGCTGTGTGGCCTGCCACCTGGAGCGGACAGCGACCGGCATTCCGGCGGGCCGGGTATCCCAGTGCGGTTGCTGCCCGAGGGACCTGTCGGTGGGGGCGCGGGCGGTTGTGGTGGAGATGCCGTCGTGGGTTGTGATCTCGGCGGTGTGCCTTGGCTGCGCCGTCCTGGTGCTGGACGAGGGCTGGCGGACGTCCTCACTCGGTGCTTCTGCGGGTGGGGGTGGTGAGTGATGGCGAACGTGGTGGAGATTCTGGTTACGGCTAAGAATCTCACCGGACCCGCGATGGCCGGCGTCAATGCCGAGGTGAACAAGGCCGGTTCGGGCATGCGGGCCTTTCACAAGACGGCGTTGATCGCCGCCGGTGGCCTTGGGGCGATCGGCTATGAGTCGGTGAAGATGGCTGCGAAGTTCGATGCGTCGATGGCGTTGCTGCAGACGCAGGCGGGTGTCGCGCAGTCGAAGATGGCGGGCTTGAAACAGGGCGTACTCAGCATCGCGGCGAAGGTCGGCCAGGACCCGGATTCACTGGCCGAGTCCCTGTTTCACGTCGAGTCCAACTTCGAGTCGATGGGCATCAGCTCGAAGAAGGCTCTGTCGCTGGTCGAGACTGCGGCGAAGGGCGCTACGGTCGGTCACGCGGATCTCGTCGACGTCACCAACGCGCTGACCGCGGCTGTAGCTTCGGGCATTCCCGGTGTGCAGAATTTCGACAAGGCGATGGGTGTCCTCAACGCCACCGTCGGTGTCGGCGACATGAAAATGCAGGACCTTGCGAACGCGTTCGGGTCCGGCATGGTCGCCACGGTCAAGGGATTCGGCCTCAACATCACCGACGTTGGAGCGGCCCTGGCCGTGTTCGGTGACAACAACATCCGCGGCAGTCTGGCCGGTAACCAGCTTCGTATGTCCGTGATGGCTCTCGCCCACCCGGTGGCGACGGCTGGCGACACGCTCAAGAAGCTGGGTCTGACGACGGACACGCTCGGCAAGGACATGCAGAAGGGCGGCCTGAAGCTCGCGCTGGAGGACCTCGTCGGGCGGATGAAGAAGGCCGGGATCTCCTCGAAGGAGCAGGGCCAGGTCATCACCGAGGCGTTCGGCCGCAAGGCCGGTGCGGGCCTGAATGTTCTCGTGTCGCAGATGGACCGTCTGGAGTCGAAGTACCCGGCGTTGGAGGAGGGCGCGCACAAGTTCGGCAAGTCGTGGGAGGACACGAAGAAGACGTTCGCGTTCCAGATGAAGGCGTTGCAGGCTGGATTCGACGCGCTCGCGATCACTGTCGGGACGAAGCTCATGCCGCCGCTGCAGTCGGTGGTCGGGGTGATGCTCGCGCACAAGGGCGCCACGGTCGCTCTGGCCGGCTCGCTTGCGGGTCTGGCGGCAGCGACTGTTGCCGTTGCCGTCGGGCTGAAGGCAATCGCGGCCGCGCGGCTGGTGTGGGGTGGTCTCACCAAGGGCGCCATGGCCCTGCAGGGGGTCTTTGAGACGGTCGCGCTGAGGGCCATGTACATGCGCGGGGCGTTCGTTGCCGCTGGTGGCGGTGTCCGCGGGCTGAGTGCCGCGTTCTCGACGCTGAGCACTGGGGCGAAGATCGGCGTGGCGGCAGGTGCGATCGGCGCGCTGGTACTGGCGCTGCACGAGTTGTCGGACAACAAGCCGGCCGTTCAGGTCGATGAACTGTCGACGTCGCTGAACACACTGGTCAACACGGGCAAGGTGACGGGGGCGCTGAAGGGCAACTTCGACGAGATCAGCGCGTCGATCGCGATGATGTCGAAGGGCGCCTCGGACAACAAGTTCTTGAAGATGACGTCTGATTTCGGCACGTGGCTGGGGGTTGCGACGGGTCCGAGTGTCTCGGATGCGACGAAGAACTTGGACGCGTGGGACAAGGTCATGGCCGAGAATGTGCGGTCTGGCCATGTGAAGGAAGCGGCGGCTCAGTACGAGATCCTGAAGAAGGCGTGGGGTGCTGCGCCCGGGTCGGAGATGAAGCGTCTGGGCACGTTCACGAATGACTACCACGACGCACTTGCCGGGCTGGGGAATGAGGAGAAGTCGACTGCGGAGTCGATGGGCCGGTTCGGCCAGGCTGCGGTGGACACGCAGAAGAGCCTTGACGCTGAGGCGATGAGCGCGAAGGGCCTCGAACAGTCGATCATGGCGCTCAATGCTGTGCATCGCGGGGCTTTCGATGCCGAGACGGCGTTTCAGCGTGCCATCAGCGACTCTGCGAAAGCCGTCAAGGAGAACGGGCGCACCCTCGACGTCCATTCAGAGGCTGGCCGTAAGAACCGTGACGTGCTGTCTCAGCTTGCTGCGAAGACGGATGACTACGTCGACAAGATGAACAAGCAGCATTTCTCCGTCGACAAGATCAACAAGGTGTACGGAGAGGGTCGAAAGGCGTTCATCGACACGGCGATGGCGATGGGTGATACCCGGAAAGCCGCGGAGAAGCTCGCCGATGCGCTACTCAAGGCGCCGAAGATCCCGGAAGCCAAGTTCAAGGTGGACAAGAAGGCTGCGACGGCTGACCTCAAGGCGTTCAACGCTGCGGTGAAGAAGTCGCCCGGGTCGAAGTCTGTGACGTTGAAGGCGCTGTCCAAGAGCGGCGAGAAAGTCTTGGAGGCGTTCGGGTTCAAGGTCAAGCACCTGAAGAACGGCCAGGTACAGATCGTCGCGAAGGACGGTCAGGCTCTCGGCGCGATCTCGAACGTCAATGGCGCGATGAACGCCCTCGACGGGAAGACCGCCACCACCTACGTCATCACCAAGACGTCCACGTCCAACGCTGGGAACGTCTTCCACGAGAGCGGTCACTACGCGTCCGGCGGCATCGTGCGCCGCTACGCGGACGGCGGCGGCATCGAGGGCGGCTCCGGGACGCAGGACGATGTGCCGCTGCTCGCGATGGGCGGCGAGTTCATCGTCAACAAGCGGCAGACGTCGAAGTACCGCTCCCTGCTAGAGGCGATCAACGAGGACCGGGTGCCGCACTTCGCGAAGGGCGGTCACCTCAGCAAGTCGCAGAAGAAGGCGCAGGCCAAGGCGAAGGCCGCTGCGAAGGCAGAGAGTGACGCCCGGCATGAGGCGATGGGCGAGCTGACCATCTCCCACTTCGGGCAGATGGCCGGGTACAAGCGTTCCGAGTTCGGGTCGGCGCTGGCGAAGCCGGACAGCACGGGCAGCCTGGTGAACGCGCTGAACCAGTGGCGCAACACCATCCTGAAGGCGACGCACGGCGGCACCGAGAACCGGCTGCTCAAGCAGCTCGACTCCACTGGCCGCAAGCTCCTCGGCTACGAGAAGGCCCTCACCAAGGTGACGGCCAGCCTAGACAAGGCGAAGGACAAGCTCAACAGCCTGAAGGACGCGGCATCGTCACTGAAGGACTCCGTTCGCTCCAACATCCTGTCCTCGTCGAACATCACCAAGGGCGCGGGCCCCGACACCACGATGACGGTCGCCTCAATCATGGGGAACGCCACCCAGAGCAGGGACAAGGCGAAAGCGTTCGCGCAGGCCTTGAAGGAGCTGAAGGCGAAGGGCCTCGACAAGGGCCTGATCGAGGACATCGCGAACGCGGGCATCGACGGCGGCGGGCTGGAGACTGCGGGCGCGCTGCTCGGCGCGTCCTCGTCGGAGATCAGCTCGCTGAACACGCTGCGGTCGCAGACCGCAACCTACGCGAAGAGCGCCGGCGGTACGGCTGCGGATGCGGTGTACGGGGCGGCGATCAAGGCGCAGACCGCGGTGGTAAAGCAGTTGACGCGGTCGCAGGACAGCCTGAAGAAGTCCATGGACAAGCTGGCCAAATCCATGGAGAAGGCCATTGAGCAGGCGTTCAAGAAGAAGGCAACGGGCGGCATCGTCGGCGCCGCGGCGACCGGTGGTGTCCGGGGCGGGCTGACGCTGGTCGGTGAGTACGAGCCGGAGTTGGTGGATCTACCGATCGGGTCGCGGGTGATCTCGGGCCCGGACACACGCCGCCGGCTGGCGTCTGCACAGACGCCATGGACGTCGATGCTCAACACCCCCCGCCGGGCCCCGTCGGCTGCTCTCGCGGGCGGAGGTGGGCAGCACGAGGTGAGGGTGGTGCTTGAGGTTCGGGGCACGACCAACTCTCGATACGAGGAGTTTCTGCTGGACGAGATCCGTCGGATGGTCCGTGCGCGCGGGGGTATCGAGGCGGCCTTCACGCCGCCGCGCGGAAGGTGACAGAGCCCGCCCGCCCTCGTGTCGCCTGGGGTGCTGAGGGCGGGCGGGCAGCCGTCACCGACCCGCCCTGTGCCCGCGAGCGGGAGGTCAGTCTCCGGAGCGCGTCCACGGCTTGCAGCCGGACGTTTTGAAGAACTCGCCTTCCTTCAGCGAGACGATCGCTCGGCCGGCGGTGACGTCGTTAGCGAGGATGGAATCACCGGACGCGTCCCCCATCCGTGCCCAATAGCAGCTATACGCCGCGTCGGCCGGCCCCTTCGTGGTGTAGGTGCCCGGAGCGATGTACTCGTCGTCCAGCGCCTCCGTCATGTCCTCGTAGTCCGGCGAAGAGTTGGTGGCTTCGTAGGTGCCTTCCTGCACGCCGAGAGTTTCACCGAGCGCGTTGTCCGCGTCCTTCAGGGCCTTCTCGAAGTCCTTCTGGGCCTTCTCGTACTCCTTCTGAGCTTTGTCAGCTGCGGCTTCCGTTGGCTCCTGGCTGGTCGGGGTGGCCGCTTTCGTCGTGTGGGTGGCGGTTGCAGAGGCAGAGGCTTTGGCGTCGTCGTCGCGGTCTGCGCAGGATGTGAGCAGGAGGCAAGCCGCGAGCGCGGCAGTGATGGTGATGTGGCGCATGGTCCCCCCAGGACGTGCGTCTGATGGAGGTCGCATCATGCGACGTGTGAGAGCCCCGTGTGGGGCATGTGTCCGCGTTGTGACCCCGATCGGGTGAACGCTCAATCCCGGCGCGGCCCTCTCCGCGCCGCCCGCGGCCCGTCATGGACTAAGCCGAGCCCGCCCGCCCTCGTACTGCTGGGGTGCGAGAGCGGGCGGACAGCCGTCACCGGCCCTTCCCGTGTACAGCCAGGGCGGGCCGACCCCTACTCGCTGCCGACCACGGGGGTCGGCCGCGAGAGCTCAGGTCCTGGTCGTGGACCGGGCCGCGCGGCGCCGACGGACGTGCGGTTCACTGTGGCCGCGGATCTCGATGTTGCAGTCGCTCGCCTTGGATCCGTCCCCGCTGGCCTCGGCCGCGGCGCGTTGCCGGGCCAGCGCTGCGCACACCTGGCAGCCCTCGGCCGGCTCTGGCCGATCGAGCGGCAGCGCCAGGTCGATGGGCCTGTCGTCTATGGTCGTTTGCTGCTTCATCCGAAAGCCTCCTCGAGGAGTCGGGGCCCGCCGCCGGGGCCGAGCGCGGCGCCGAGCAGGGCAGGGTCAGTGAGTCGCCCGGTGCCGTCCGGGCGTTCCAGCCAGACGCGGCCGCGCACCGGGTACAGGACGGGCGGGCAGCGCAGCACCCAGCCGCGGGGGCGGACGGTGAGGGTGCAGACGTCGTCCAGCTCCTCGCCGAGCGTGGGCGGCAGGAGCCACCAGCCGAGGCCCTGGGTGACGTCACCCAGGACCGGGCCGCGGCGTGGCTGGTCGATGCGCCTGAGGGCGTCCATGGTCCGCGCGAGGCTGGTCTCGGCGACCATCCAGTGGCCGCCGCTGGGGAACGGGCCGAGTTCGTCTCCGTCCCACAGGGACCGTATTTCGGCGGGGATGTCGGCGCAGGCGAGGAGCCAGTCCTGTCCCGCCTGCCGTTCGTAGGGGGCAGGTTGTAAGGCCATGACCAGGACCGTAGGGACTGCGATTGCGCGGCCGCGCGCCGATTGCGCCGGATTGCTCGCGCTACCCGCGATGTTGCTCGGGGTTGCTCACGACAGGTTCAGCGCGGCCCGGGCTCGCCCGATCAGCCGGTGTGCCGACGCACCGTGGACCGCGGACTCTGCGAGCCACTCCCACGCCCGCTCGTACAGGGCGAGGTTCTCCTCGTCGTCCAGCCACATCTCCGTGCTGAGCGTCTCGACGATGACCAACCGCCGGTCGTAGATCCAGAAGCCGTGCGAGGGGCTGCGGCGGAGCTGCGCCGAGAACGGCACGATGCCGAGCTCCACTGTGTCCAGGCCGATCAGGGAGACGAGCCGGTCCAGTTGGGCCGCCATCACCTCGCGCGGGCACGTGAGCGCGTACAGGGCGCCTTCCCAGACGAGCATGCGGAAGGAGCGGCCCGGCTCGTACAAGGCGCTCTGGCGTCGGATGCGGGCGCGCACGGCGTCCTCGATGTCCATGTCGGGGACCTGCCGGAACGCGGCGTTCGCGGCGAACACGTGCCGCGCGTACTCGGCGGTCTGGAAGAGGCCCGGGATCCGAACGACTTCCACGCCGCGGATCATCTGCGTCTGTTCGGTCTCGGCGACGGCCTGCTCCTGGCGGGCGCGGTGCCCGTTGGCCAACTGCCGGCGCATCGACCGGTACCGCGTCTCCAACCCGGTGAGCCGGCCGGACAGTTCGGCCGCGGCGTCCGGCCGCTCGACGGCCTCGGCCCACAGCCGCAGGTCGTCGCTGCTCGGGGTCTGCTTGCCGTTCTCCAGTCGGCTCACCTTGGAGCGCTGCCAGCCGAGGCGCTCGGCGATGCCCTTGCCGTCCAACCCGGCCTCGGTGCGCAGCTCCCGAAGGCGCGCACCGAGGGCGACCCGGGCGGACTGGTAGTCGGTGCTCACACTGTGGAAGCTACCCGCCGGGCGAAGTCGGCGGTACGGATCGCGTAATGCCAGGCCGCATCCCGGGCTTGGCAGGCGGCGAGGACGTCGGCCGGCTCCTGCGACACGGTCACCCCGAGGGTGGTGTCCTCCTCGTCGAAAACGAACCGCAGCACGGTGCGCGAGTCGATGAGCCAGAAGTCGAAGTCCGGCAGTCCGAGCCGGGCCGCGTTCGCGCGAAGCAGGTAGCGAACCTCATCGCCCGCGGCCACGTTGCTCGGGGCGCGGGCCAGGAGGAACTCCTGCCCCTCGGTGAGCGGCTGGTCGACGAGGCGGACGCGGCCGAAGCGTTTGCCGCGCGCTGTCTGCTCGGCGACGTTGCGGCGCCAGTCGTCGGGCGGTTCGTGGGTGACGTCCTCGCCGGCCTGCCACCGCGTCCACGTCTCGCTGTTCCGGTCTGTGGCGTAGCCGCGCCGGGTCTCGAACCTCCACGCGGTGTGCTCGAAGGTCTTGAAGACGTGCGCGATCTCCTTGAAGGGGATCACCTCGGGCACGGGCTACTCCTTCGGCGCGAAGCGGGTGAGCAGCTCGCGCGGGATGACGACGAACGTCTCCGAGTCCTTCACGTCCCGGAGCTGCGCGAGGTGTTCGGGGTCGGTGAGCTTGTCGCCCTGGACGACGATGTCGCCCGTCTCCTCGACCTCGTACAGGGTGGGACAGTCGCCGCCGTCGCTGGTGGTGCCGAGGAACCTGAGCGTCATCTCGTCCTCCGGGTGGCCGGGTTGGAGACCTTAGGATGCGCGGCATTCCACCGGCGCGCTGCCAGATTGCTTCTGATTGCGTCAATCCGGCAGCGGCACGCGATTGCGAGCAACCGCCCATCAGGAGGTGGGTGTTCCCGCAGGCTCGCCAGGGCGGGGCAGGCGAGGCAGGCGAGGCGTGGCACCCTGGCTGGCGTTCCAGCCTGCACGGAACAGGTCGCTCCGAAGCTCTTCGATCTCGGTCGCCAGGTTCTCCATGTCCTCGATGGAGAGCGGCGTCACCGAGAGGCCGATCGCCTTCCGCAGCGGCTTCATCGCCTCGAGGCCGTCGCCTGCTTCTGCACTCATGAAGAGCGAATGCACGACGGTGTTCCGCTTGTCCTTCAGCGCCTTTGCCCGGGCCAGGCATGCCGTGACGTCAGCGGCGTCCTCAGGCTCCAGGGTGTAGGTCTTCAAGGCCAGTTCGCACCACTCGATCAGCCGGGCGGTGCCTTCAGCGTTGGCGAGGTGGAGCAGCGTCGGCTCGAAGGCGAGCGATCCGAGGAGGGTGAGGAGGCTGCGGTCGAGGTGGGCGCCCGCCACCGTCACCCTCCCCACTGCTTCGAGGAAGGGGCTTCGGTCGCGGGAGTTGGCATCCGTTGTCATGCCCTGAATGCTATGACTCCAACTACGGACAAGGCGGGCGAATTAACCGGAGCCCGCTCGCCTACACCTTCGGCACAGACCACTCAACCGGGTCGCGGCCCTCGGGGCTGTAGATGATCTGGTTGGGGCGGCTGCCGCGCTCCATGGAGAACAGGATCTTCCCTCGGAGGCATGAGCCAGCCTTCACGGCAGCGCTCTCGACGGGGTACTCGGGCTTGGGTACGCCCGCGCCACTGATGAACGGGGCCTGGATACGGGTGGCGTCGGGGAAGCCGAGGGCCCAGGGCTTCTGAGAGGACATCACGGTGCTGCTGCTGGAGTCGGCGCAGAGCTTGACGTCGAGGATGGCCCATACGGGGTGGGGGAAGTCCGAGAGGCCGGCGGAGTTGTCCAGCTTGATCGGCTGGGTGTAGCTCATGACGGTCGTGGTTCCGCTGATGTGGGTGCCGTCGGTGTCGGTGTCGGACCAGTGATGGCTGGCGCCGATTTCGAGCGGGCTGGTCTTGGCAGCGGCGGATGCTGGCGCCGTGCTCGTGCTCGTGGTCTTGGCGCTGGCGGTACGTGGCTTGTCGTCGGTCGAGCTGCTGCTGCATGCAGTGACTGCGGCGAGCAGCAGGACGGCCGTGACGGCCGTGGTCGTGCGGGTGCGCATGGTCCCCCCTGGACTTCTGATCTGAGGGGTCATCATGCGCAGAGGAGAGCTCGGCACGTGTCCGTGGTGTCCGTGTTGTGACATGGGTGGAGGGGTGTGCTCGGTGGGCTGCGCTCGGCGCGCCTGCCCGGCGTAGCCCCGGATGCGCCCTGACCTGCGGCGCGTCACGCTGGCCCCATGAGCGTGCCGCCGATCATCGTGTACCCGCCCGATGAGGACGGCGGCCGGCGTGTCCGCGCGGACGGCACCATCCTCGGCCGGGCGTACTCCGTGCGCGATGTGGCCGCACTGCTCCAGATGGCTGGGCTTCAGGGCTGGGATGAGATGGACGTGGTGCGCACCGACTTGATCGAGTGGCGGGGCGGCGGGCCAGAGGTCTGGACGATATGACGAACGCCCCGCCCGGGCTGATAGCGGGGCGGGGCGTTCGTCGCTCTCACGGTGCGACAGGCGGCGGCGTGGCCGAGTCGTCGAAGTAGCCGAGGAGCTGGCCGCACGGCGTCCAGAGGTCCCGCGGGACTTCACCGCGGGCGCTGGCCTCGGTGCATACGTCGGGGACGTTCTCCCCCAGAATGGCGTCTATGGCCTCGGACGGGATGGGCGAAAGGCTCGGCTCCTCATCGATGGTCTCGGTCGCCGTGGCCGTCGGGCCGGTCGTCCAGTGATCGAGGTAGCCGTGTTCCTCGCCGCAGACGTTCCACGGCGGCGTCAGGACCGTGCCGTCCTTGCAGACGGCCGTGTGGCCGTGGGTGGACTCGGGATCATCCGGGCCTACGACGAGCGTGTAGCCGAAGCTGATGACCAGCACGACGCCGAAGAGCACGAGGCCGACGACCTTCAACCCGACGATGACCTTGATGACGGTCTCCATGACTCATCTTCCCGTTCAACGGGTGCCAGCGTCATGGGTTCGACGCCACGCGTTGTGTGCTCGCCGCCCAATGCGCAGCCGGAGCTTGCGTCCGCGGCAGCGCGGGCACGTCCTCGGCTTCCCGAACCGCTCGGTCTCGCCCGTCCCGCGGCACCGGCGGCACGCCCCGAACGGTCGCACTGCGCACAACACTGCGTAGCCAACGAGCCAGCCGACGACCGCAGCCATAGCAAGCCACATGGGATGTCCTCCCCCTCGAATCCTGGTGAATCCCGCTCACGGTGGCCCCTGCCGCTAGGCGCTAGGTAACAGGTCAGGGGCATGTTCTGGTGCTAGCGGAGGTGCTAGGCCTAGCAGGGCGGGGTGCTAGGCCTAGCGGCCGTCGGAGCGCTACGCCGCAGCCCGGTCCGCGTCACGGCGAGTGATCGCGGCGTGCACGTCGGCCCGCCGGATGCCTCGCTTCGTGGTGCCCTTGCCGTCCTCCCCGGCCGACCACACGTCGGCCGTCGCCACGCCCCAGGGCTTCAGCGCCGGGGCGATGCGGGCGGTGGTCCACTCCCCGTAGACGTCCGGCCAGGACTCAGCGAGACGGGCGGCGATCCGCTCGCACCACAGCTGCTCCTCGTCCGACCGGAACACCTTGGCGACGTCGCCGAGGACGTCCATCCCGCGCGACTCGGACGGGCCCTGACCGATGGCGTGGCCGGTGATGTTGCCGTAAGCCTCGCGGAGCTCGCGGGCGCGGGCGACGACCAGCTCGGCCGCGGGGCCGTCGACGAACGCGCTCGCAGCGATGACCGGGTCGTCGCCCTCGCCGGACATCCAGCAGATGCCGCGGTCGGAGCGGCTGAACATCGTGGCGCGGATGCCGGCCTTGTAGGCGCCGGTGCCGAGGACCATGTCGTTCGCGGTGTGGGACATGACCTTCAGGCAGAACCGCAGGATGGCGTTCGCACTGATCCCGGGCGGCAGGCTCTTGGCGTCCGGGCGCTGGGTGGCGAAGATCCCGATGATGCCGAGGGCCGGACCGCGCTTGGCGACGTCGGTGCAGATGGACTCCAGCTCGGCCCCGTACTTCTCGTGCTCGAAGGGGACCTGGCACTCGTCGAATCCGACGACGATCGGGTGCAGGCCGAGAGCCTTGTCGCTGGCCAGGGCCGGGGTGACCTTCGACTCGGGGCAGCGGGACTTGGGCAGGGAGCGGATCACCTTGGCCCGGCGGCGCAGTTCGTCCTTGAGCTCGCGCATGGCGTGCAGGACGTACAGGAGGTCGTCGTCCTCCTCGCCGGAGCGGTAGCGGTGGCAGACGGGCTCCAGCGGGCCGAGGTCGCCGGTGCCCTTGAAGTCGAAGGCGAGCAGGGCGGCCCGGGGGTCGAGGGAGGCGATGAGCAGGAGCAGGCGGAGCAGGAACGTCTTGCCCATGCGGGGGACGGAGCCGATGACGACGGAGACGAACATGAGGCAGACGACGATGTCCCGCATGCGCTGGTCGTTGCCGAACACGACGGGCTTGAACAGGTCGACCTCGCCCTCGCGCAGCAGCGGCCACGCGGGCTTGGTGGTCTCGTTCATGGGCTTGTCGCCGACCCACAGGATCAGGCGGCCCTCATGCTCGTCGGGGTCGCCGGACGGCCAGACGCAGCCGAGCTTGCGGCGCAGTCCGGAGGCGAGGGCCTGGCGCTCCTCCATCACGTCCTCGGGCACGACGCCGTAGGGCAGGTCAAGGTCGGCGCGGTAGCCGGGGCCGTCACGGGTGATCTCGCTGGTGAAGCGCATCCCGTTCATGTCGCCGCCCTTCTTCACAGCGGCGGAGATCTTCGCGTTGCCGATGGAGTCGAGGGCGCGCAGCACGATCGTGCCGGTCAGCTTCTGCAGCTCGGTGCGCATGACAGCCGGGCCGATGACCGGGGCGTCAGGCTGCTGCCCGAAGTAGCCGAGCGTCATCACCCCGCCGGCGGCGAAGACGTACAGGAACGCGGGGGCCATGACGTACAGCCAGATCGCGAAGCCGAGGCCGAACGTGCAGGCCACGACCGTGACGAGGCCGCGGAGGCGGACGCGTCCGGCGCGCAGCCGGGCGAGGCGCATGTACTCCTCGACGTCCTCGGTGCGCACGGCGTAGTCCCGCAGCGGCGCGGCCTCGCGGTCCCACACCCACCGGCTCGTGCCCGTGACCAGGCGGGCGGTGCCGCGCGGCGCCATGAGGGCGAGCTGCGTGGCGTACCAGGGGGCGCGCAGCCCGTGGAAGGCGGTCGCGTATCCGGCGTGCCCTGCTGCGCGCTCGACGGTGGCGAGCAGGTCACGGCGGGAGCGCAGCCACGGGGCGACGACGGGGCGACGCTTCTCGCTGGTCACGCCGGGGGCGGGCAGCTTCGGGTTGTCGACGGGGACAGGCTGTGCCGGAACATCGGCGACACCAATTGGTGTCACGGTCTCGGCGGCAGGCTGGGCGGGGACGAGCGTGTCGGTCATGCTGATCTCTCCGGTCGTTCTCATGGGGCGGTCCGGGCCCGGGGACGGCGGTCTGCTTGCCGGCGTGACGCCGTCCCCGGGGCGTGGCTACTTCTTGCGGCCCTTGCCGCGCTGGTCCTCGCGCTGTTGCGCCTTCTCGCCGATGCGGGCGACGCGGTTCTCCAGCGCCTTCACCGGCTTGCCGCGGGCCTGGCGCCGCTCGATGCGAATGCCGAGCGCGACGACGCGGAGGATCTCGCCCGCGCTGTGCGGGTCCTTGTCGGTGAACGCCATGGGTCAGCCCTCCGGGGTGGTGTCGACGGTGGGCTGCGCCTGGGCGAGGCGCAGGTGGGTGCGGGCAATTGAGTCCCACAGGGTGCCGGCGGCGGCGTAGGGGACGGCCTTGTGCGGGCCGTCGCCGCGGGCCGCGTTCTCGGCCCATCCGGCGAGCTTCTCCGCGTGGGCGAGCGCGTCGTCCGCCTGCTTCAGGTGCTGCTCTCGGTTCACGGGTTCCTCCTGGTCGCGGGCCGGGCTGTCCGGCCCCACCGCGCCCCCGCAGGCGTTTCATCTGAAACACCTGACGGAGGACGGAAGGGCAGGTCAGCCCTTGCGCTTACCGGTCGGACGGAGGCGGGACGCGGCCCACCCCGCGGCGAGGATCACCCCGGCCAGAGAGGCACCGATCATCGGGAGATTCGCGGAGACGGCGCCGATGATCCCGATCAGCGTGCCGCCGACGAGGACGACGACCGCGCACACGGCCGCGGTGCAGACGACGACCACGGCGAGGATCAGGAACGTGACGATGATCAGCCGCTGCAGTGCCGGGTCCAGGCCCTGCTGGACGGGCGCCTGCACGACGAGCGGGGCCGGGGGCTGGCCGATGGTGAAGTGGACGGGGCGGCCCTGCTGGTCGTAGAGGACGTTCGGCGGGCGGTGATGGGCGGCCGGCTCGATGTACTGCCGGTACGCCTCGGGCAGGTTGGACGGGTCCGGGGTCATCGCGTCCGCCTCCAAGCACGGGGCACGGACAGGCGGGTCGCGAGGCCGAGGCCGAACGCCACCACGACGGGCTTGGACAGGACCGCGGCGGCAACCGCGAGAGCCAGACCGAGGAGTGTCGGGTAGGCGAGCAGCAGGCCCGCGAGGGCGCCGAGGAGTAGCCAGCGCATGACCATCACCGTCCTTCCGGGGTGACCACTTGGCGGCGCAGCTCGGTCGCCTCGCGGCGGCTGAGTCCGAACGTGTCTTGCAACTGGGGGATGGTCACGCGGCGGCCGGTGGCAGATGACCGGTCGCGGTCGAGGCGCTGCGCCCTTTTCAGCAGCTCGCTCGGGGTGATCGTGACCACCTCGGTGACCACCTGGCGGGCGGGCTGCGCGGGCACGGCAGTGGTCATCTTCGAGGCGTCGCCGGGCTCCAGGCCGGTGCCGGTGCTGCTGTCCTTCCAGTGCCAGGGCAGCACATCGGGGATGACCACTCGCGGCCCCGGGCGGGAGACGAGCGGCAGCAGGCGGACACCGGGCGGGACGGCCAGCGGTCGCGCGGGAGGCAGCTCCTTCCGCGCCTCGGGTACCTGCTCGACGGTCACCTCGACGGCGTCCTCCCACGGCGAGGCAAGGTCGATCGTTGCGAGGGATGCAGCGTGGCGGCGGGCGGCGAGCAGGTCGAGGAGCTTCGCCCGCTGCTCCGCGCTTGCGCCGGCCTGCGCCTTGCCCACCGCCACCGACAGCCGCCGGGACAGGCGGGCACGGCCGCGGCCTCCGGGCGGGGTGTCGGCGAGCTTCGCGGCCAGGCCCACCGCCTTCACCGTCCACCGGTCCCGGGAGATCTGCTCCGCGGTGCGGTCGCGGACAGCGAGGCCGAGGCGGGACAGCAGGCGCTCGCGCAGCTCCCGGGCGAGGAGGGCGGGCAGGCTGCCCGAGTCGGCGCCCGGCTTGGCGTGCCGCAGCTCGATGCCCATGGCGAGGTGCCAGAGCAGCGCGGCCATGATCGGGCCGACGACAGCGCGGACCGTGCCGCCCACGATGCCGGACTCGGCATAGGCCGGGATGACCTGCACTCCGGTGATGAACCAGACCAGCATCCCCGGGGTGCCCGGGGCCCCTGCAGTGCGGAGGTTCTGCCGGGCCATCAGCGCGCAGGAGAAAAGGGCCAGTTCGGCGGCGAGGAACATCACGGACCGCTCCTCGACGGCCGTCATGCCGAGGCGGTCGCGAGCGAACCCCCATGAGGTGTCCCCGGAGTAGGCGGTGCAGACGAGCGCGCCGAGCGCAGCAACGAGGACGGCGGCCGGCGGCCGGGTGGTGGTCTTGCGGACGGTGCGGGCGGCGAGGGTGACGGCGACGAGGAGCGTCACCGTGATGCCGACGAGGGCCGTCGGGTGGGCGTGTGCCCAGTCGAGTACGGGGTTCATGAGCCGACCTCCGGGGCGGCGGCGCGCACGACGCGGTGCGCGGCCAGGGTGGTGCCCTCGCGGTCGCTGCGCGCGTTCGCGTCGAGCAGCGCGGCCAGGAGGGCGGGGACAGGCGGGAGGGGCCGGGCCGACCGGGCGGCCGCGCGGATGGCGGCTGCCTCGGTCGGGCGGGCGATGCGGGAGCGGGTGCTCACTGGCCACCGCCGCGGATGGTGTCGAGGCGGTCGGCGAGGTCGCGTAAGACGTCGGCGTACCGGTCGAGGTCCGCGGCCAGGGTGTACAGCTCGACGGGGTTGAGGGTCTCGCCGAGCGGGTGGACGGAGACGCCGGGCGTCCGGCCACCGAGATGCGGGTCGGAGGAGTCGGCGTATGGGGACTGGACGATCTCGACCGACAGCAGCGTCTGGCTGCGGTGGACGAGGTCGCGGGTGGGGCCGGCGTGGATGAGGTCAGCCCGCAGGGACAGGGGGTCGTGGTGGCTGTGTCCTGAACACCACCAGGGCTCCGGCAGGGTGACGTCGCCGTGGTCGGAGGTGGCCAGGGTGACGGTGCGGGGCCCGGTCACCGGTCCTCCCCGGCGGGGAGTGCGACGGCCTCGGCCCAGGTCTTGCCCTCTGTGAGGGCGGCGTCCGCCTGGTCGACGGTGACGTAGCCGGTGACGGGGTGCTGAGCGAGGCGGTCGCGCAGGTACTGGGCGTCCCAGGCGGGACCCATGGCGGGGCCGAGCTGGGCGTCTTCGAGCGTGCTGCGCAGCGCGAGGCGGGCGTACATGACGCGGTCGTTGAGGAGCCGGTCGTGGGCGTTCTGGTGGCCGAAGGTGGCGGGGTGCGGGATGTCGATGGCTTCGAGGACGGCGGCGAGGAGTTGGCGGATGGGCTCGGGGATGTCGGTGTCGGTCATCGTCCGGCCCTCCGGCGGATGGCGCCCGTGACGCCGACCTCGGTGACCCGGACATCGATCTTGCGGCTGATGAACCCGGCGGCGATGAGACGCCGGCCGGGGAGGGGGCCGGCCGGGGGGGGGCGGGGCGGGGAGGGAGGGCCGGGGGGGGCCGGGGCTGGGGGCGCTGGGGGCGGGGGCG
>NZ_JBHYXD010000002.1:35814-48544 GCF_042751995.1 Streptomyces sp. NPDC059371
CCGCTCGCCCGCCAGCGCCCCGCCCCCCCGCCCCCCCCCCCGCCCCCCCCCCCCCCCCCCCCCCGCCCCCCCCCGCGCCCCCCCCCCCCCCCCCCACCCCCGCCCCCACCCCCCCCCCCCCCCCCGGGGACGGCCCGCGCGGGGCGGGCCGTCTCGGTCTGCTTCGTCACTGGGTGCCGCCGTTCTGTCCGGCGAGCGGCCGGAGCTGGTCGAAGCGGGCGACGATGTCGGCGGCGATCCGGTCGGCCAGCTCGGGCGTGTACCTGCCGGGCATGGTCTTGCGGAGCGCCTGGTGGACGGCGGCGGGCGTGGCGGGGATGGCCTTGTCGAGGTCGAGGACGGCGCTCATCAGGCAGCCGCCTCCGTCAGGGTCTCGACGTCGGCCGCGGTGACGATCCGCTCGACGCGCAGGGACGGGGCGTTGTCGCGCATCGGGACGTCGCCGAGGCCGTGCTCCTCGAAGATGGCGCGGACCTTGTCGAGGTCGACGGTCTGCCGGTTCGAGGCGACGCGGCGCACGTGCCAGGTGCCGTAGGTACCGGCGGGGAGGCGGTCGAGGAGCTTGCGGTGCTTCCTCTTCGCGCGGTCGGCGGAGCGGGCGGAGTCGGCGGCGAGGTCGTAGCCGAGTGCGGCGCGCTCGATGTCCTCGACGGCGGGCAGCTCGTCGGCGGTGAAGAGGCCAGCCGGGTCCGGGGCCTCGACGGTCGCGGGCGCCTCGGCCTCGACGGCCGGCGTGCTCTGCTCGGCGACGAGGGCAGCGGGGGCGATGACGCTGCGGATGGCGTCGGTCGCGGTCTCGACGACGGCGCCGATCAGGCCGCGCACCGTGCGGGCGGCGCCGGGGCTCATGAGAAGGTGGAGCATCGGTTCTCCCTGTTGCATCAGGTGGATTCCGTAGGCCCTCGGCCGGTGTTGACGCACCGCCGAGGGCCGTTCCGTTTCCGGAGTGGCTAACCTTGTATCTACACAGTAGTCGGAACCTTGTAGATACACAAGACCCGTGAGACGATCCGTGTGTCTACAAGGAATGGGAGAGCGATGGCAGAGCAGTCCGCCGCGGCGCCGAAGCGGCACACGACACCCCGTCCGATCCGGGTGCCGGATCCGCTGTGGCAGGCATACGGGCGGGTGTGCGAGCAGCTCGGGACGGATCGCACGAACGACGTCCTCGACCACATGAGGGCCCGCGTCCTGGAGCACGGCACCGACGAGGACAAGGCCGACCTGGAGAAGGCCGACAAGGAGCTCGCGGAGCGCCGGTCCCGCAAGGGCGGCCGGCCGAAGCAGGATCCGGCCGCCGGCGCCTGAGGATCGCGACGCCGTCTCACACTCGTCTCACAGCACGGCCGCGAAGCGGCGGTAAAACCGCAGGACAGCCGGACCGCGTCGGACGGAAGACGCGACAGGCGGACACCATGGACGGCTCTTAGAGTCGAAGTATGGATCTGCCGGTGATGCCACCCGTGAAGCCGATGCTCGCCAAGTCCGTGGCGAAGATCCCGCCGGACATGCACTACGAGGCGAAGTGGGACGGTTTCCGGGCCATCGTGTTCCGCGACGGGGACGAGACGGAGATCGGCAGCCGCACCGGGAAGCCGCTGACCAGGTATTTTCCGGAGCTTGTCGAGGCGTTGCGGGAGCGGTTGCCGGAGCGCTGTGTGATGGACGGGGAGATCGTGATCGCCAGGGACGGGCGGCTCGACTTCGACGCGCTCACGGAGCGGATCCACCCGGCGGACTCACGGGTGCGGATGCTGGCCGAGAAGACTCCCGCCTCCTTCGTGGCCTTCGACCTGCTGGCCCTGGCCGACGCCTCCCTGCTCGACATGCCGCTGACGGACCGGCGCGCGCTGCTGGCGAAGGCGCTGTCCGAGGTGACGGCACCGGTGCACCTGGCGCCCGCGACCACGGACCGCGAGGTGGCGCGGCGGTGGTTCGAGCAGTACGAGGGGGCGGGGCTCGACGGGGTCATGGCGAAGCCCCTCGCGCTGCCGTATCTGCGGGACGAGCGGGCCATGTACAAGATCAAGCACGAGCGGACGGCGGATGTCGTCGTGGCCGGCTACCGCTTCCACAAGAGCGGGCCGGTCGTCGGGTCGCTGCTGCTGGGGCTGTACGACACCGGCGGCACGCTCCAGCACGTGGGCGTGAGCGCCGCGTTCACGATGAAGCGGCGGGCGGAACTGGTGGAGGAACTGGAGCCCTTGCGGCTCGAGGACGCGGCGGAGCATCCGTGGGCGGCCTGGGCGCAGGAGTCGGCGCACGAGACGGCCCGGCTGCCGGGCGCGCCCAGCAGATGGTCGGCGAAGAAGGATCTGTCCTGGATTCCGGTCCGGCCCGAGCGGGTGGCCGAGGTGGCGTACGACCACATGGAGAACGGCGTACGGTTCCGCCACACGGCCCGCTTCCGCCGATGGCGTCCCGATCGCACCGCCGAGAGCTGCACGTACGGACAACTGGAGGAGCCGGTCGGCTACGACCTGGCGGAGATCCTGGGGCCGCGGAGCTGAGACACCGGGCGGAGCCGGCGCTCCGGGAACGGAATCGCCGCTTCCGCGCCCCTTTTCGACCTTGCACGGATCGTCCCGCTGAGCCGATCAACTCAGCCGCCGCGCGCAATCAGAAACGATCGGGTACGGCCACCGATGAACTGATGAACGCATAAATCGATGGCACGGGACAGGTGGCACGGTGGACATACGAGAGATGGTGCGGACACGGCGGGGCGCGTGGACGGCGGCAGTGCTGGCCGTCACGGTGACGGGCTCCCTGATGTCGGGCTGTACCTCGGGGGGCGGAGCCACCGACGACGGCAGGTCGCCGAGTCAGAGCCCGAGCGCGAGCGGGACCGGCACGGCGAACGTCGCCCCGGTGCTCGCCGTGAAGATCGACAACGCGCCCGACGCCCGCCCCCAGACAGGGCTCGACGCGGCGGACGTGGTCTACGCGGAGCAGGTCGAGGGCGGTCTGAGCCGGCTGATGGCGGTCTTCGCCAGCACCCTGCCCGACGCCGTCGGGCCCGTACGCAGTGCCCGCGAGTCGGATCTCGAACTGCTGGGACAGTTCCACGACCCGACGCTCGCCTTCTCCGGAGCCCAGCACAAGCTGCTGCCGCTGATCGACGACGCCCCGCTGGATCCCGAGCCGGCCGGGAAGGTGCCCGACGCCTGGTACCGGGGCACGGGCAAGGCCGCTCCGCACAATCTGTATCTGCGTCCGCGGCGGCTGATGGACTCCGTGCCCGGCGACGCGGCGCTGACCACGGGCTTCCACTTCGGTGCGGCACCCTCGGGCGGCACCCCGGAGACCTCGCGCACGGTCCGCTTCCCGTCGGCCCGCTTCACCTTCACCTGGTCCGCCGAACGGGGGCGCTGGCTGGTGGCGATGGACGGCACCCCGACGGTGACGACGGACGGCAAGACGGTGGCTCCGGCGACGGTGGTCATCCAGTACGTGAAGGTGCGTACGTCGAAGTACCACGACTTCCTCGGCAACAACACGCCGTTCACGGAGTCGGTGGGCTCGGGCACGGCCCAGGTGCTGCGCGACGGCCGCACCTTCGACGCGAACTGGACACGCCCCGAGGCGAGTGACGGCACCCGGTTCACCACCCCGGACGGCGCGCCGATGAACTTCGCGCCGGGCCAGGTGTGGGTGGTCCTGGCCAAGGCGTGAGAGGCCCCCCGGTGCCGCGCGCGAGCGAGAGGGCCGCCTCAGTGCTGCGCGCGAAGGGGTTCCGCGGGGTTGCGCAGCCCCTCGGCCGCGTCCGAGACACGCTGGATGAGGTCGAAGAAGAGGCCCTGTTCCGCTGCGGAGAGCGGGGCCAGGAACACCTGGTTCATGCGCGCGGTGCGCACGGTCAGCTTGCGGTGGACGCGCAGCCCGTCGTCCGTGAGGCGGAGCAGGTAGCGCCGCCCGTCCTCGGGGTCGCGCACCTTGTCCAGCAGCGCGCGGCGCCCGAGCCGGCTGATGACCTCGGCGATCGTGGACCGGTCGAGCCCCACCCGCTCCCCCACCGTGCGCTGGTCGAGGCCGGGCTCGGCGACGAGCGCGTTCAGTACCGCGAACTGGGGCGAGGTGATCTCCTCGGAGACCATCGTGTTCCACAGCAGGTAGTGCGCCTGCTGAAGTCGCCGGGCCAGGTGTCCCGGATGGGTGGAGAGGTCCACCGCGGCCATGTGCGCTCCTGACGTCATCGCTACCGAATTGGTTGGTGCACTGAACGATACCTGCCCTCCTCGACAGCTGCCCCGTCTCCGTCGGCCATGCCCCTTCTTCACATGTCCTCGCTCATCTGGGGTCTTGACGGGCCGAAGTCCGGGTGGCAGCGTGCTGAGCACCTCGAAGAATTAATCAGTGCCCTGATTAATTCGGGGCGACGGGGCAGTCGGAAGAGATGAGGCTTCGCGGATGGACAAGGTGGTCGCCACGGCACTGGAGGCGGTGGCCGATGTACCGGACGGCGCGACCCTGGCGGTCGGCGGATTCGGCCTCAGTGGCGTGCCGAACGTGCTGATCGCGGCTCTCCACGAGCGCGGCGTCCAGGGGCTCGGGGTCGTCTCCAACAACTGCGGGGCCATGGACTCCGGGCTCGCGACCCTGCTCGCCGCCGGACGCGTCGCCCGTGTCACCGGCTCGTACATCGGCGCGAACAAGGAGTTCGCCCGGCAGTACCTGGCCGGTGAGCTGGAGGTCGAGATGATCCCGCAGGGCACGCTGGCCGAACGGCTGCGCGCGGGCGGTGCCGGCATCCCCGCCTTCTACACGCCAGCCGGGGTCGGCACACAGGTCGCCGAGGGCGGGCTGCCGTGGCGGTACGACGGCCACGGCGGTGTCACGCTCGCCTCCCCGCCGAAGGAGGTGCGCGAGTTCGACGGCACCGAGTACGTGCTGGAGTACGGCATCCGCACCGACTTCGCGCTGGTACGGGCCGCGAAGGGCGACCGGCACGGCAACCTCGTCTTCAACAAGTCCTCCCGGAACTTCAACCCGCTCGCCGCGATGGCCGGCCGGGTGACGATCGCCGAGGTCGAGGAACTCGTGGAGCCGGGCGGGATCGATCCGGACGCCGTGCATCTGCCCGGCATCTTCGTACAGCGCGTGGTGACCCTGACCCCCGAGCAGGCGAACGCCAAGATGATCGAGAAGCGGACGGTCTCGGTGCCCGCGGCGAACGGAACGGTGAGCGAGTGATGGCCTGGAGCAGGGAAGAGATGGCCGCGCGCGCCGCGCGGGAGCTGACGGACGGCCAGTACGTGAACCTCGGCATCGGCCTGCCGACCCTGATCCCCAATCACCTTCCCCCGGGCGTGGAGGTGATCCTGGAGTCGGAGAACGGCATTCTCGGCACCGGCCCGTACCCGGCCGAGGACCAGGTCGACCCCGACCTCATCAACGCCGGCAAGGAGACCGTCACGGTCCTGCCGGGTGCCTCGTACTTCGACTCCGCGCTGTCCTTCGGGATGATCCGCGGCGGGCACATCGACGTCGCGGTGCTGGGCGCGATGCAGGTGTCGGCCGGCGGAGACCTCGCCAACTGGGCCGTCCCCGGCAAGATGATCACCGGCATCGGCGGGGCGATGGACCTCGTCCACGGGGCCCGTACGGTCATCGTGGTGATGACGCACACGGCCAAGGACGGCTCGCCCAAGATCCTGCGGGAGTGCGAGCTGCCGCTCACCGGGAAGGCCTGTGTGAACCGGATCATCACCGACCTGGGCGTCCTCGACGTCACCGACGAGGGCCTGCTCCTGGTGGAGACCGCGCCGGGCGTCACGGCCGCGGAGATCGTGGCGAGGACCGCCGCCGAGGTCCGCGTCACGGAAGGGATCCGGCCGTGAAGGACGTCTACATCGTCGATGCCGTACGGACGCCGATCGGCAGGTACGGAGGTTCGCTCGCCACCGTCCGACCGGACGATCTCGCCGCCCACGCCGTCCGCGGACTCCTCGCCCGCACCCCGGACCTGGACCCGGCGCGGATCGAGGACGTGTACTTCGGCAACGCCAACGGCGCGGGCGAGGAGAACCGGAACGTGGGCCGGATGGCCGCCCTCCTGGCCGGGCTGCCCACCTCCGTGCCGGGCGTGACCGTCAACCGGCTGTGCGCCTCCGGACTCGAAGCCGTCATCCAGGCGGCCCGCGCCATCGCGCTCGGCGACGCCTCGATCGTCCTGGCCGGCGGCGTCGAGTCGATGACCCGCGCGCCCTACGTCCTGCCCAAGAGCGAGAAGCCGTTCCCCGCCGGGCACACCGAGCTGTACTCCACGACGCTCGGCTGGCGCATGGTCAATCCGCGGATGGACCCGCGGTGGACCATCCCGCTCGGTGAGTCCGCCGAACTCATCGCCGACAAGCACACGATCACCCGTGAGCAGCAGGACGAGTTCGCCCTCGCCAGCCACCGGAAGGCGACCCGGGCCCAGGAGGAGGGCCTGTTCGGCGCCGAGATCGCCCCGCTGTCCCTCCCCCGGCGCAAGGGCGGTCCGGTCGTGTTCGACGCCGACGAATGCGTACGCGCCGACGCGTCCCTCGACGCCATGGCCCGGCTCAAGCCGTCCTTCCGCACCGAGGGGGGTACGGTCACCGCGGCCAACGCCTCGCCGCTCAACGACGGTGCCGCCGCCCTGCTGCTGACCGACGCGGAGGGTCTGCGGGCCACCGGCCGCGAACCTCTCGCCCGGGTGTCGGCGACCGGAGTGTCCGCGATCGACCCCCGGTACTTCGGACTCGCCCCCGTCGAGGCCGTGAACCGAGCTCTGGCCAAGGCGGGCAAGGGATTTGACGACCTGTCGACACTGGAGCTGAACGAGGCCTTCGCCGCCCAGGTCCTCGGCTGTCTCGCCGAATGGCCCGAGTTCGACCCCGCGATCCTCAACCCGCGCGGTGGCGCCATCGCCCTCGGCCACCCCCTGGGCGCCTCCGGCGCCCGGCTCGCCGGAACCGTCGCCCACCAACTGGCCCGTAAAGGCAGCGGAGTCGGTGTCGCCACCCTGTGTATCGGCGTGGGCCAGGGCCTCGCCCTCGTCCTCGAACGCTAGGAACTCGACCATGACTCTCACCCAGTCGGACATCGACGCCGAGATCAAGGATCACCAGGACGCGTACGACAAGGCGGTGGCGGGCGGAGCGCCCGCGCGGCACCACCCCGCGCGCGACTATCCCCCGTACCGCAGCTCACGGCTCCGCCACCCGAAGCAGCCGCTGGTCGCGGTGAGCGGCGGCGACCCGGAGATGGTCGAGCTGTCCGGTCCCGTCTTCGGCGTCACCGACATCACCGGGATCGACAACGACCTCACCCTGCAGCACCGGGGCGAGCCGATCGGCGAGCGGATCACCGTCGCGGGCCGGCTGCTCGACCGCGAGGGCCGGCCGGTGAGTGGGCAGCTCATCGAGATCTGGCAGGCCAACGCCGCGGGGCGGTACGCCCATCTGCGCGAGCAGCACCCGGCTCCGCTCGACCCCAACTTCACCGGCGTGGGGCGGACCCTGACGGATGATCAGGGACGGTACACGTTCACCACGGTCAAGCCGGGACCGTATCCCTGGGGCAACCACACCAACGCCTGGCGGCCCGCGCACATCCACTTCTCGGTCTTCGGCACAGCGTTCGCCCAGCGCCTGGTCACGCAGATGTACTTCCCGGGCGACCCGCTGTTCCCGTACGACCCGATCCTGCGGTCCGTGACGGACGGGGCGGCCCGCGACCGGCTGATCGCCGCCTACGACCACGATCTCTCGCGGCCCGAGTTCTCCATGGGCTACGCATGGGACATCGTCCTCGACGGTCCCTCCGCCACCTGGATCGAGGAAGGCCGATGAGCACGGCCGAGCGACCGCTCCCCACTCCCGCCCACACCATCGGTCCCTTCTACGGCCACGCGCTGCCCTTCCCGGGCGGCGACGACATCGCGCCCCCGGGGCACCCCGGCACCGTCACCCTGCACGGCCACGTGCTCGACGGGACGGGCGCGCCGGTCCCCGACGCCCTGCTCGACTTCTGGCAGGCCGCGCCCGACGGTTCGCTCGCCGGCGCCCCCGGCTCGCTGCGCCGCGACCCGTCCACGGGCGGGTTCCTCGGCCGCAACGGCATCGACTTCACCGGCTTCGGCCGGGTCGCCACCGACGCCGACGGCCGCTACGCGCTGCGCACGCTGCCACCGGGGAACACCGGGCTGCCGTACATCGCCGTGTGCGTCTTCGCACGCGGCCTGACCCACCACCTGTTCACCCGCGCCTATCTGGCCGACGGCGCGGATCCGCTGCTCGACGCGCTGCCGGACGGGCGGCGCGCCACGCTGATCGCGTCCGAGGGCGCGCCGCGGACGTACCGCTTCGACATCCGCCTTCAGGGCGAGGGCGAGACGGTCTTCCTGGAGTTCCGGTGACCGCCGCCGACCCCCTCGCGTCCGACACCGGTCTGCTCGCTCCCGGCCGGGTGGGCTCTCCCGCGTCGGCCGCGACGAGCGACGCCGCCTATCTGCGGGCCCTGCTCGACGCGGAGGCCGCCCTGACCCGGGCCCAGGCGTCCCTGGGGCTGGCCCCGGCGGAGGCCGCGACGGCGGTGACCCGCGCGGCCGGCACCGCGGACTTCGACCTCACGTCGATCGCGCTGCGCGCCCGGGGCGGCGGCAACCCGGTGATCCCCCTGGTCACGGACCTGACGGCGGCCGTCGCCACCGAGTTCGGCCCGTACGTCCACCGGGGCGCGACGAGCCAGGACATCCTGGACTCGGCCGGCGACGACGGACGCGGCGGCAGCGCGGCCTCGCCCGGCTCCGGCGGGCCGAACGGCCAGGGGGGACCCGGCGGCGGCCAGGAGGGCGGTCCCGGCGGAGCGCCCGGTGGCTCCGGCGGCTCGGACGGCCAAGGGGGCCCGGGTGACCCCAACGGCTCCGGTGGCTCCGGCGGGCAGACCCCGGCGCCCGGCGGGTCGGGCCGGCCGGGGACCGACCCCGGCTTCGCCACGGACGTCTACAACGGCATCAGCATCCCGGTGCCGGACGGCTGGACGGGCCAGAGCGGCGCGGGCACGGCGGCGGTCTCCACCAAGGACACCTACAAATGCCCTGGCGACACCTCAAAGGACTGCCAGCGCGGCGGCGCCTACTCGGCCCCGGCGACGGCGCAGAAGCTGAAGTCCAGGACGGCGGAGGCGGCGGCCAAGGAGGACATCTCCAAGAACGCCACCGAGTCGTACGGCAAGGGCTACGGCTCGATCACCTCGCACACGGAGCTCTCCTCGAAGGCCGTCACGGTGGCAGGCGAGAAGGGCTATCTGGTGCGCTGGAAGGTCGTGACGAGCAAGGGTGACGACGGGTACGTCGAATCACTCGTGTTCCCGTCCCCCGCCGACCACGGCTCGCTGGTCGTCGTCCGCTTCGGTGTCGACATCGGTTCCAAGGCCCCGGAGCAGTCGATCATCGACACGATAACGAAGGGCATCAAGGTCGCGAGCGGAACCGGCGGGAACGGCCAGAACGTCTGAGACCGCCCGCACCGGACGCCTCCGTCCCGGCGCCGGGACACCGTGGACGTGGATCGGGGGGGGGGGGGGGCCCCCCCCCCCCGGGGCCCCCCCCCCCGCCGGGGGGGGGGGGGCGCCCCCCCCCCCCCCCGGCCCCCCACCGACGGGGCCGCGCCACACGGGGCCGGGGGAGCGGCGGGGTGGAGCTCCCCTCCGCTCAAGGGGAACCCCACCCGGCCGGGGGGTGCGCGCCGCCCCCGTCCCCACGGTGCGGCGCGGAACAGGCCGACGTCCGGTCATCCCACGGACAGCGGCCTGAGACTCAGGTGAGACCGAGCGTCGGCAGCACGACGGCCTCCACGAACTGTGTGAGATACGCCGCGTCCGCGTACTGCCCGTCCAGCAGGGGGCGCACCCTCAGGACCCCGAGCATCTGGGCCGGGATGAACTCCAGCGCCGGGTGTCCGGCGTCGACCTCACCGCGCTCGACACCGCGGGTGATCATCTGCCGCAGCTCGGCCACCTCGGGCTCGACGAGCGCGTCGCGCAGCGCCTGCTGGAGCTCCTTGTCCTGCATGACGGCATTGCCGAGGCCCTGCAGAAGCTGCGTACTGTCCCTGGCCGACCATTCGCCCGCGGCCGTCGCCGCCGCGCGGAGGTCGCCGGCGAGCGAGCCGGTGTCGATCCCCGTGAACCGCGGGCAGCGGTTGTTGCGCAGCGCGGCGGCCACGAACTGGGGCTTCGTCTTCCACTGCCGGTAGAGCGTGGACTTGCTGCACCGGGTGCTGGCGGCGACGCCCTCCATGGTGAGCGCCTCGTACCCGCACTCCCGGATCTGTTCGAGCACGGCGTCGTAGAACTCCTGCTCACGCTCGGGCGTGATTTTGGAGCGGCGCGAGGCGACGACCGTCTCCGGTCCGTCCGCGGCCTGCGACGTCATGGCGCTTCTCCTCGCTCGATCCGGCATAGGCCGGTGCGGTCTTGCGTTCAGTGTAATCGATACGCGAGGGTACCGGTACGCATCCGTATCGGTACACCTGCGTATCGGTACACTGTCGTATCGGTACACTGCCGTATCGATGAGCCTCGGACAGGATCCACTCCTCTCCCCACCGGGAAGGCCGAGTGGATCCTGTCCTGGGCTCACCGCGCACGCACGACTTCAGACCGTCAGCAAGGGGGCCGGGGATGGATTCCCGAACCGAGCCTGCGGATCCGGCATCCGGATCCGCTTCACGAACGGAACCGCCCGACGCGGCGCCACCCGCGGCCGCGTCGCCCGACGCGGCCGCTCACGCGCGTCCGCGCCCGCAATCGCCCACGCGCGACGACGCGCGCCCGGACGACACCGCGGCGCGCCCGCCGCTGCTGCGGGAGCTGCTGCTCGTCGTCGGGCTCTTCGTCGTCTACAAGGCCGGCCGCCTGCTGGCCACCGGCCGCACGGACGAGGCCTTCGCCGACGCGCACCGCGTCTGGGGCTGGGAGCGGACCCTGCACCTGCCGGGCGAGGGCGCCGTACAGGGCGTTCTGCTGGACAGCGACACGCTCGTGCACCTCGCGAACACCTATTACGCGACCGTCCACTTCCCGGCCACGGCCGCCTTCCTGGTCTGGCTGTATCTGCGGCGCCCCACGCACTACGTGTGGGCCCGCAGGATCCTCGCCCTGGTCACCGCCGCCGCCCTGGTCGGGCACCTCGTGTTCCCGCTCGCACCGCCGCGGCTGCTCGCCGGGACGGGTCTCGTCGACACGGGCCAGGTCTACGGGCCCACCGTGTACGGCGCGCACCCGGCCGCCGACGCCCTGGCGAACCAGTTCGCCGCGATGCCGTCGCTGCACTTCGGCTGGGCGCTGATGGTCGCGATCGGCCTGATCGCCGGGACCCGGTCGCGTCTGCGCGCGCTGTGGCTGCTGCATCCCCTGCTCACCCTGCTGGTGATCGTCGGCACCGCGAACCACTACTGGCTGGACGCGATCGTCGCGACCGCCCTGCTCTGCGTCGCCCTCGCCGTGGTCCACCCGCCGCGCCGGACGGCGACGACCTCGGGACGGCACCCGGTCCACGGGCCCGCGAAGACGCCCGTACGCGATCTGCCCGAACTCGTGGGAGCGGGGCGATGAACCCGACACTCGCCGCCGTCGTCCTGTCCCTGTTCTCCTCCGTCGCCTACGCCTCCGCGGCCGTCGCGCAGGAGCGGCTCGCCGCCCGGTCGGCGGGCTCGGACACGGGCACGGTGGGCCTGCTGGCCCAGGGTGCCTGGTGGTGGGCGGTGACACTGAACGCCTCGGCCGCCCTGCTGCACGTGGCGGCCCTCAAGTACGGCACCCTCACCCTGGTCCAGCCGCTCGGGGCGCTCACGCTCGTGGCCGCCGTGCCGCTGGGGGCGCGGCTCGCCGGACGGCGGGTGAGCGCGGTCGAGTGGCGCGGCACGGCGCTCACGCTGACCGGACTCGCCGCGCTGCTCGTCACGGCGTCCGGGACCGCTCCGGACGAGGTGCTGAGCCTGCCGCAGGCGCTCGCCGTCGCGGGCACCACCGCCGCGGTCATCGGCGTACTGGCGCGCGGTGCCCGGCCGGGACTGCGGCACGCGACGGCCTCCGGGTTCGCCTCGGGCGTGGCCTCGGCCCTCACCCAGACCGTGACGGTCGCCGCGACGGACCGTTCGGACTCGCCGTTCAGCGCGCAGGTCATCGTGGTGGCGCTGCTCGTGGCGGCCTTCGCGGCGGGCGGGCTGCTGCTGTCGCAGACCGCCTATCAGGGCGGGCTCGGCGCACCGCTGGCCGTCGTGACGCTCGCCAATCCGCTGGCCGCGGCGGCGATCGGGCTGTCCCTGCTCGGCGAACGTCTCCAGGGCGGCGCGGCGGGCCTGTTGCTCGCGCTCGCGGGAGCGTCGGTCGCCGCGTGGGGCGTGGTGACGCTGTCCCGTTCGACGCCCGAGCCCGTCGCGGCGCCGGCGGTCGTTCGTCTGGAGGGCCTGGCGGACGACGACCACCCGGTCGCCGCTGTGCTGGCGCTGGAGCCGAACGGGGCGGCGTACGAACCCTCGTTGGTGCCCCGGCAGAGGGACTCGGGCCATCTGACGTCCCTGTAGGAGACGGACGGCACGTCCGGCCGTCCCTGTAGGAGACGGAGGGCACGTCTTGGCAGGAGACGGACGGCACATGCCGGAAGGGGGGGGGGGGCGGGGGGGAGCCCGCGCCCCCCCCCGCGCAGAAGAGGAGCGGGGACACGACACACAGGGCGCAGAGAGAGTGGCGGGAGGAG
>NZ_JBHYXD010000002.1:48554-78557 GCF_042751995.1 Streptomyces sp. NPDC059371
GCCGCGGAGAGATCCGCGGCCGCCCTTCCGTATGTTCGTGTCCCGTCAGCCCAGTCCGCGGGAGTCCTGCTTGAGCGCCGTGTCGACGGTCAGCGCCGTCGCGACGACGAGGCTCAGCAGCGGCTCCGGGAGCTGGAAGTGGATCTGCAGGACGTAGTTGTCCGCGGTCGTGAACATCGTCTTGGCGAGGCCTTCCCAGGTCTTCGTGATCCGGGCCACCTCGTTCTCCGACTGGTCGACGATCGCGAAGTTCCAGGCACGCCAGTTCTCCGCCTTGATCGCGCCGACCTGCCGGCCGTCCACGTTCATCGCGAAGTTGATCTTGCCGATCATGTTCTTCTGGACGATCTCACCCACGGTGGAGCCGTCCGGACGGGACACGATCACGCGGGACTTGAATATCTTCGCCGGCCGGGTCAGCAGCAACTGCGGCTGCCCGTGGGCGTCGCGGATCTCCAGCCGGTGCGTGAGGAACTGGTCGAGGCTGGAGACCAGCCGCAGGATCTTCCTCAGCACGCCCTGACCGACCTCGGTGACCGAGCCGATCGGGTTGCCCTGCTGGTCCATGACCTTGTACTCGTTGGTCAGCTCGATCAGCTTGGCCTTCTGGTTCACCACCAGGACCGGCTCGGTGAACAGGGTGCCGCCGCCGGCACCGCTCGGGGCCACGCCGGCCTGCTGCTGCACCTGGCCCTGGACACGCGGGTCCGGTGCGGTGGCCTGCTGAGGGAATGCCTGCTGGGGCGGCGTGCCCTGGTGCGGCACCTGCTGTCCGGCCGGAGCCTCCTGGTCGGTCCACTGCGAGCCGTCCCAGTAACGCTGTGTCTGGGGCTTCCCGTTCGGGTCCGGGTACCAACCTGCAGGAGTGTTCGAATGCGTCGTCACCGGGGCACCCTACCGTGACATGGCCGGAAGACAACGGTCAGTTGTGGACCCATCAGACCGTGATGAGCGCAGGGTCGCTCTCACCGGGCCGTCCATTCTCGACATGTCCGGCGAATCGCCTCAGGAAGCCCGACTGTCCGTCGACGACGACACCGAGGTCGTACCAGCGCTTGCTCGCCGCCAGATCCACCGTGTGCTTCACGGTCGCGCCCGCCCGGACCCGGAAGACCTGCGCCGGTCCGCCGTAGCCGTTCGTGAGCCTGAGCGTCGCCGTCGCGGCACCCTTGTTGACGAAGGTGAGCTCCACGTCGCAGCCGGTGTGGCGGGCGGTGATCTCCGGTCCCGCCGTCCTGTTGGCCCCCTTGAAGGTGCGCAGGAAGCCGTTCGGCCCGTGGACGGTGAGGTCGTACGAGCCGCCCGAGTAGGCCGAGTTCCAGGTGTCCGAGACGGTCTTGCCCGCGGCGGCGGTGTAGGTCCAGGGGCCGTCGGTGCGGTTCCCGGAGGTGACGAGGAAGGCCGCGCCGGCCTTGGCGCCGGAGCCGAAGGTCAGCGTGAATTTCCCGGCCGCGGTGTCGGCCGAACCGTCCACGAGGGGCACGTACTTCAGCGGGCGGGTCGGGCGCGAGCCGCGCTCCTGCCGGGGCAGGGCGGGGTTCGCGGGCGGGGCGGGGACATAGTCGGGGTGGCGGTCGCCGTCCGGCGGCCGGTAGCCGTCGGTGGAGGGCAGGGTGACCGGCGCGGTGTCCTCGCGGGTGAAGTCGAAGGCGGCCGTGAGGTCACCGCAGACCGCGCGCCGCCAGGGCGAGATGTTGGGCTCGCGCACCCCGAACCGGGCTTCCATGAACCGGATGATCGAGGTGTGGTCGAGCGTCTCGGAGCAGACGTAACCGCCCTTGCTCCAGGGCGAGACGACGAGCATCGGCACCCGCTGGCCCAGTCCGTAGGGTCCGGCCGCATGGCTCACGTCGCCCGCGTACAGGTCCGGGCCGACGTCGACCGTGGACTTGCCCTGGGCCGCGGACTGCGGCGGGAAGGGCGGCACCAGGTGGTCGAAGAAGCCGTCGTTCTCGTCGTACGTGACGAACAGGGCCGTTTTGCTCCACACCTCGGGGTCGGAGGTGAGCGCGTCCAGCACCTGGGAGATGTACCAGGCGCCGTAGTTCGCGGGCCAGTTGGGGTGCTCGGTGAAGGCCTCGGGGGCGGCGATCCAGGAGACCTGCGGCAGCGTGCCGCCCTGCACGTCGGCCCTGAGCCGGTCGAAGAATCCCTCGCCCTTGCGGGCGTCGGTGCCGGTACGGGCCTTCTCGTACAGCGGGTCGCCCGGCCGGGCGTCGCGGTACTGGTTGAAGTACAGCAGCGAGTTGTCGCCGTAGTTGCCCCGGTAGGCGTCGGCTATCCAGCCCCAGGAGCCGTTCGCGTCCAGCCCGTCACCGACGTCCTGGTACACCTTCCAGGAGATCCCGGCCGCCTCCAGCCGCTCCGGATACGTCGTCCAGCCGTACCCGGCCTCGTCGTTGCCGAGGACCGGGCCGCCGCCCTTGCCGTCGTTGCCCGTGTGACCCGTCCACATGTAGTAGCGGTTGGGGTCCGTCGAGCCGATGAACGAGCAGTGGTACGCGTCGCAGACGGTGAACGAGTCGGCCAGCGCGTAGTGGAACGGGATGTCCTCCCGCGTCAGATACGCCATCGTCGTGGCCGACTTGGCGGGCACCCACTTGTCGTACCTGCCCTTGTTGAACGCGGCGTGCCCGTCGCTCCAGCCGTGCGGGAGGTCCTTGATGAACGCGAGACCGAGGTCGTCCATCTCCGGACGGAAGGGGAGCACGTCCTTGGTGCCGTCCGACTGGTACCAGACGGGCTTGGTGCCGGCCGGCGACGCCGGACGGGGGTCACCGAAGCCGCGGACACCTCTCATCGAGCCGAAGTAGTGGTCGAACGAACGGTTTTCCTGCATCAGGACGACGATGTGCTCGACATCCTCGATCGTGCCCGAACGACGATGCGCCGGCACAGCCGCCGCGCGCTGGACGCTGCCGGCCAGCGCGGTCAACGCCGCCGTCCCGCCCGCGATCTGGAAGAAACGGCGCCGATTCACTTGAGGCATGACTGGGTGACCTCTTGTCCTGACGGGCCCGTTGGCCGGAGGTTTGATGGAACGTGCGCGAAGGGAGTTTTCCAAGCGCACCGAACGTCAGGAAAGGGCCCTCTGTCCCTGACGTGAAGGTCGGCGGTACGCCAGACGAACCGATCCGGCCGGCGGACCGGACGGGCGGGACCCGTCCCGCGCCGGCCCCCGGAGGCGAACAGGTGCCGGCGGCGCTTCCGCCTGACGGAAGCCGCCTTGCCCGCCCGTCGCGGACGTCACGACGCTGAGTCCGACCACGGCACGCGGGGCGACGGTGCCCCGCTCTCAGGGACGGGAACGCCATGCCGCACATCACCGCCTTCGCCAGGAACCAGTGGTACGTCGTCGCCTTCACCTACGAGATCGGGCGTGAGCTCGTCGGGCGGACCGTCCTCGGTGAGCCGCTCGTGCTCTACCGGACCGCGGAGGACGGGGCGGTCGTCGCGTTGTCCGACCGGTGTGTGCACCGGCGTTTCCCGCTCTCGGAGAGCCGGCTCGATGGCGACCGGGTCGTGTGCGGCTACCACGGGTTCACCTACGACCCGACCGGGGCGTGTGTGTACGTGCCGGGGCAGAAGCGGATACCGCGCACCGCC
Source organism: Streptomyces sp. NPDC059371 (assembly GCF_042751995.1). NCBI lineage: Bacteria > Bacillati > Actinomycetota > Actinomycetes > Kitasatosporales > Streptomycetaceae > Streptomyces > Streptomyces sp. NPDC059371. The sequence goes on from NZ_JBHYXD010000002.1 coordinate 52,161, forward strand.
CGTGTCGCCTCCTACCCGGTCGTCGAGCAGGATCTGTTCGTCTGGGCCTGGATCGGCGACCCCGCGCTCGCCGACCCGGGTTCCGTCCCGCGCGCACCGCACATGGACTCGCCCCACTGGACGACGGTCAGCGGCATGGAACCCATCGACGCGGACTACGGACTCCTCGTCGACAACCTCCTCGACCTCTCGCACGAGACGTATCTGCACGGCGGCTACATCGGCACACCCGAGGTCGCAGAGACGCCGATCGTCACCGAGGTGGACGAGGACGCCGGGATCGTGCGCGTCTCCCGGCGCATGGACGACGCCGCGTGTCCGCCCTTCTACGCGCGGTCGACCGGCGTCGAGGGCCGCATCACGCGCTGGCAGGACATCGAGTACCACGCACCCTGCCTCTATCTGCTGCACAGCAGGATCGCTCCGGCCGGCGTCCTGCCCGAGGCGGACGGCAGCGACCCGGACGCCTTCCACACCGAGATCACGTACGCCATCACGCCGTCCGGCGACGGCAGGGTGTACGACTTCTGGGCCGTCTCGCGCGACTTCGCCCGCTCGGACGACGAAGTCAGCGCCTTCATGCGGGACTTGAACCACACGGTCGTCATGCAGGACGTCGACGCGCTCAACATCCTCCAGCGGACCCTCGCGTCCGAGCGCGCCGGGTACCAGGAGCTGAGCATCGGCATCGACGCCGGCGGTCTCGCGGCCCGGCGCATCCTGGCCCGACTGGTCGAGGAGGGCGACAAGCCGGTGGAGAGGGTGCGGTGACCGGTTCGGCCGGCGAGAGCGCGTACGAGGCCGAACTCATCGTCGAGCGCAGGGAGTTCGCAGCCCAGGGTGTGCTCACCCTGAGCCTGCGGCATCCGCTCGGCGACGAACTCCCGCCCTGGGAACCGGGCGACCACATCGATGTGCTGCTCGGGCCGGAACTGGAGCGGCAGTACTCCCTGTGCGGTGATCCGGCCGACCGCACGACGTGGCGGATCGCGGTGCTGCGCGAACCGGACGGACGCGGCGGATCGGCTTACGTGCACGGACGGTTGGGCGAGGGCGACACGGTCCGTGTCCGGGGCCCGCGCCATCACTTCGCGCTCGTGCCCGCCCCGCGCTACCGCTTCGTCGCGGGCGGCATCGGCATCACCCCGATCCTGCCGATGCTCGCCGCGGCCGAGGCGGCGGGCGCCGAGTGGACCCTGCTGTACGGCGGACGGACCCGCGACTCCATGGCGTTCACCGAGGAGTTGCAGCGGTACGGGGACCGGGTCACCCTCGCCCCCCAGGACGAGACCGGAATGCTCGACCTGCCCTCCCTGCTCGCCGGGCTCTCCGGGCTCTCCGGGCTCTCCGGGCTCTCCGGGCTCTCCGGGCTCTCCGGGGACACCCTCGTCTACTGCTGTGGTCCCGGGCCGCTGCTCGACGCGATGGAGGAGCACTGCCCGGCCGGCCAACTGCGCGTCGAGCGGTTCCGGCCGAAGGACCAAGAGACCGGCGGGGAGGCCCAGTTCGAGGTCGTCCTGGAACGGTCGGGGCGGACAGTCACCGTCCTCCCCGGCGTCTCCGTCCTCGACACCGTGCGCGCCGCCGGTGTCCAGGTGCTCTACTCCTGCACCGAGGGCACGTGCGGAACCTGCGAGACGGACGTGCTCGAAGGGACCCCGGACCACCGGGACTCGGTGCTCACGGACGAGGAGCGGGCGACGGGCGCGACCATGCTCATCTGTGTGTCCCGCTGCCTGGGGAGACGGCTCGTCCTGGATCTGTGACCGCCAGATCCCGCTCGATCCGCGCGACCGTCTCCAGCAGAGGGGGAAGCAGGTCGCGGCGGACGGATTCGAGGCTGTTGCGGCTGGCGTGCACCGGGATGTTCGCGGCCGCCACCACGGCGCCGTCCCGGTCGCGCACCGGGGCGGCGACCGAGCGCAGCCCCTCCTCCAACTCCTGGTCGACGATGGCGTATCCCTGGCGTCGGGCGCGGGCCAGCTCCGCTCTCAGCAGGTCCGGCGCGACGATCGTCCGCCCGGTCAGGGGGCGCAGATCGGCCCGCTCCAGCCGGATGTCGATCTCGGCGTCCGTGAGGTGCGCGAGGATCACCCGGCCCACGGAGGTGGCGTGGGCCGGGAAGCGGGTTCCGACGGTGATCGCCACCGTCATGATGCGCCGGGCCGGGACCCGCGCCACGTACACGATGTCGTCGCCGTCGAGGACGCAGAGCGAGCTCGACTCCCCCACCTGTTCGGCGAGTTGCTTCAGATGCGGCTCGGCGATCTCCGGGAGGGTGAAGCCGGAGAGATAGGCGTAGCCGAGTTCCAGCACGCGCGGGGTGAGCCGGAAGACACGGCCGTCCGTGCGCATGTATCCGAGATCGACCAGGGTGAGGAGGAAGCGGCGTGCCGCCGCCCGGGTCAGGTCGCAGCCGCGTGCGACCTCACTGAGTGTCAGTTCCGGCCGGTCGGCGCCGAAGACGCGGATGACGGCGAGTCCGCGTTCGAAGGACCGGACGAAATGGGGTGCTCGGTCTGCTGCAGGCATCGTCGCCTCCAGAGGGACACACGGAGTGCTCTCGTCCGGGACGGGAACACACTTCGATAACTGTCAACAATATTGTCAGCCAAGGCCATTGACCCGGCACGGACAGGGTTCTACCTTCGCGCTGAGCACCATTGTGCGGTGTGCGCACGCCCTGTCGGAACACTCTCGTCTGCACAGGAGGAGCCATGCGTCGTCTGCTCGCCGGGATCGCGGCCGGAGCCTTACTGGTCGCCGCGTCGGCCTGCGGCTCGTCCGGCGGCGGTGGCGCCTCGGACAAGAACTCTTCGTCCGGCGGCACCACCACCGTCAAGCTGGGGATCATCCCCATCGTCGATGTCGCCCCGGTCTATCTGGGCCAGAAGAAGGGCTTCTACAAGAAGCACGGACTGACCCTGTCGATGACGGCCGCGCAGGGCGGCGCGGCGATCGTCCCCGGTGTCGTCTCGGGCCAGTTCCAGTTCGGGTTCTCCAACGTGACCTCGCTGATGATCGCCCAGTCCAACGGCGTTCCCGTGAAGGCCATCGCGAACGGCGTCGCCTCGACGGGCGTGGCGGGCGCGGACTTCGGCGCCATCACGGTGAAGAAGGGCAGCGCGATCAAGTCGGCGAAGGACCTGGAGGGCAAGAAGGTCGCCGTCAACACGCTGAAGAACATCAACGAGACGGCCGTACGCGAGTCGGTGCGCAAGGCGGGCGGCGACCCCTCCGAGGTGAAGTTCGTCGAACTCGCCTTCGACCTGATGCCCGCGGCCCTCGACAAGGGCCAGATCGACGCCGCGATGGTGGTCGAGCCGGCGCTCGCCACCGTCAAGAGCCAGGGCGCGACCGAGATCGCCTCCTCCCTGGTCGACGTGGCCAAGAACCTCACCGTCGCCATGTACTTCACCTCGAACCAGTACGCACAGCAACACCCCGACGTGGTCAAGAACTTCCAGGAGGCCACCGCGGAGTCCCTCGCCTACGCCGACGCGCACCCGGACGAGGTCCGGCAGATCGTCACCACGTACACCACGATCCCCGCGGCCGTACTGGCGAAGGTGACCCTGCCGAAGTGGCCGGCCGAGCCGAACCGGGCCTCGATCGAGACGCTGGAGAAGCTGGGCGAGCGGGACGGCCTCTTCAAGACGGCGCCCGATCTGGACAAGCTGCTGCCGTGACGGGGACGCAAGCGCGTGGCGGCGGCTCCACCGGCTGGGCCGTGAACGCCGCACTGGGCGCCGCCGGGCTCGCGGCCTTCCTCGCCCTCGGCGAGGCGGTGCCGCGGCTCGGCATCGTCAAGGAGCGGTTCTTCCCGCCGACCAGCCGGATCGCGGGGGCGCTCCGTGACGAGCTCGACGACGCGACCTTCTGGACAGACCTGGGCGACACCCTCACGGGCTGGGCGCTGGGGCTGGCGATCGCGGTGGCGGCGGGCGTCGTGGTGGGGGTGGTCGTCTCGGTCGTGCCGTATCTGCGCGAGGCGACCGCCTCGACGATCGAGTTCCTGCGCCCCATCCCCTCCGTGGCCCTGATCCCGCTCGCCGTCCTCCTCTACGGCACCGAGCTGCGGTCGGTGCTCCTGCTGGTCGTGTACGCGTCCTTCTGGCAGGTCCTCGTCCAGGTCATGTACGGCGTGCGGGACGTGGACCCGGTGGCCGAGGAGACGGCACGCTCGTACGGTCTCGGCACCTGGGCCCGGGTCCGTCATGTGCTGTGGCCCACCGCGCTCCCGTACGTCATGACGGGGGTCCGGCTCGCCGCGGCCGTCGCGCTCATCCTCACCGTGACCGCCGAACTCGTCATCGGCGCACCGGGGTTGGGCGCCCGCATCGCCGTCGCCCAGACCTCGCAGGCGGTGCCCGAGATGTACGCGCTGATCGTGGTCACCGGTCTGCTCGGGCTGCTGATCAACGTGGGTGCCCGGTCGGTGGAGCGGTACGCGCTGGCCTGGCACCAGTCGGTACGCGGGGAGGTGGCGGTATGACGGACGTCCCGGCGGGGCGGACGAGGACGGACCCGTGGGGCGGCCTCCTGCTGCGGGCGCTGTTCGTCGTCGCCCTCCCGGCGCTGCTGGTCGGTCTGTGGTGGCTCGCCTCGGACGGCAGCACCAACGTCTACTGGCCCCCGCTGCGCACGATCCTCAGGACGTTCCCCGACGTCTGGACCCGCGCGCGACTCCGCGCCGATCTGGTGCCCAGCCTGCTGCGACTGCTCGCCGGCTACGCGTCGGCCGCGACCGTGGGGATCGCCCTCGGGACGCTCATCGGCTCGTACCGGAAGGCGCGGGCGGTGTGCGAACCGGTCCTGGAGTTCCTGCGCGCGGTGCCGCCACCCGTCCTCGTTCCGGTCATCATGCTGTTCGCGGGCATCGGGGACACGATGAAGATCGTCGTGATCGCGAGCGGCTGTGTGTGGCCGATCCTGCTCAACACGATCGAGGGCGTGCGCGCCGTCGACTCCGTGATGTCCGAGACGGCCCGCTCGTACGGCATCACGGGTCCGGCGCGGATCCGGTCCGTCGTCCTGCCGTCCGCGAGCCCGCAGATCTTCGCGGGGCTGCGCCAGGCGCTGTCCATCGGCATCATCCTGATGGTCATCAGCGAGATGTTCGCGGCGAGCAACGGACTCGGCTTCACCATCGTGCAGTTCCAGCGCGGCTTCGCGATCCCCGACATGTGGACCGGGATCCTCGTCCTCGGCCTGCTCGGCTTCCTCCTCTCGGCCGTCTTCCAGGTGGTCGAACGCCGGGCTCTCGGCTGGTACCACGGTCTGCGCGACTCCTCCAGGCGGTCCCCGTGATGACGCTCGTGAAAGGGCGGTCCATGCACGCGTCTTTGGTCGTATCCGGCCTCCGGAAGGTCTACGAGGGGTCGGGGCGCCGGGTGGAGGCGGTCCGCGATCTCACGTTCACGGTCGACGCGGGTGAACTCGTCTGTCTGGTCGGCCCGTCGGGCTGCGGCAAGACCACCCTGCTGAAGTGCGTGGGCGGTCTGCTGGCGCCGACGTCGGGCCAGGTCCTGCTCGGGGGCCGGCGGGTCACCGGCCCACCGCCGGGCATGGCGTTCGTGTTCCAGGAGTACGGGCGCAGCCTGTTCCCCTGGATGCGGGTCGGCGAGAACGTCGAACTCCCCTTGAGGCAGAAGAGTCTGAGCAAGTGGCAGCGCCGGGAACTGGTCGCCGACGCGCTGGAGTCCGTGGGCCTGGCCGACGCCGCGAGGGCCTATCCGTGGCAGCTCTCGGGCGGGATGCAGCAGCGGGTCGCCATCGCGCGGGCCCTGGCGTACGAGCCCGAAGTGCTGCTCATGGACGAGCCGTTCGCGGCGGTCGACGCGCAGACCCGCGCCGATCTGGAGGATCTGGTGCGCGGGCTGTGGCGGCAGCGCGGGATCACGGTCCTGTTCGTGACCCATGACATCGACGAGGCCGTCTATCTGGGCGAGCGGGTTGTGGTCCTCTCGGCCTCCCCCACCGTCGTGCGGGAGCAACTGAAGGTCGATCTTCCCGAGGAGCGGGACCAGTTGCGTACCCGGGTCACCCCGCGCTTCGCCGAGCTGCGGACCCATGTGTACGAGCAGATCCAGGCGGCGAAACGCGGGGAGCCGGTCGTCGAGGACGCGCCTCCGTCCGATCGGTGAGACCCGTGGGAACGGTGCTTGCCGTGCGGTGCGGGCCCGCTCAGGCGCGCAGCCAGGCCGCCGTGTCCGGTGGAAGGAACCCGTCGGCGTCCAGCGGGCCGCTGTGGAGGAGCAGCCGGGAGTGCTCCGGGAGTTCGACCGGACCGTCGGCCAGGTTGACCACGCAGAGCAGTCCGTCCGCGCGGGCGAAGGCGAGGACACCCTCCGGTGCGGGCAGCCAGCCGAACGCGCCGTCCCCGAAGCCCGGTTCGGTGCGGCGGACGCGGAGCGCGGCACGGTAGAGGCTCAGCATGGACCCGGGATCGTCCGCCTGGCCGTCGGCGGCGTACGCGGGCCAGCCGTCGGGCTGCGGGAGCCAGGGGTCGCCGCCGAATCCGGCGTTCGGCTCCTCGGCCGTCCAGGGCAGCGGGACCCGGCAGCCGTCCCGGCCCGGGTCCGTGCCGCCGGAGCGCGAGTGCATCGGGTCCTGGATGCTGTCGAGCGGCAACTCCACCTCGGGCAGACCGAGTTCCTCTCCCTGGTAGACGTACACGGAACCGGGCAGGGCGAGCGAGAGCAGCGCCGCGGCGCGGGCCCGGCGGGTGCCGAGAGCCAGGTCGGTGGGGATGCCGAAGGCCTTGGCCGCGAAGTCGAAGCCGGTCTCCGTACGGCCGTAGCGGGTGACCGTGCGGGTCACGTCGTGGTTGCACAGCACCCAGGTGGCGGGCGCGCCGACGGGGGCGTGTTCGGCGAGGGTCTCGTCGATGGAGGTCCGCAGCCGTCCGGCGTCCCAGGGGCAGGACAGAAAGGAGAAGTTGAAGGCGGTGTGCAGTTCGTCGGGGCGCAGGTAGCGGGCGAAGCGCTCGGAGTCGGGGAGCCAGACCTCGCCGACGAAGACGCCGTCGTAGGCGTCGGCGACCGTCCGCCAGGAGCGGTAGATGTCATGGAGCTCGTCGCGGTCGACGTACGGGTTCGGGTCGCGGCCCTCGACGAAGTCGGGCAGGTCCGGGTCCTTGGCCAGCAGCGCGGCCGAGTCGATGCGGACGCCCGCGACCCCCCGCTCGAACCAGAAGCGCAGGATCTCCTCGTGTTCCCGGCGGACGGCCGGGTGCGCCCAGTTGAGGTCGGGCTGCTGGGGGGTGAAGAGGTGGAGGTACCAGTCGCCGTCGGGCAGCCGGGTCCACACCGGTTCGGTGGAGCCCGCGAACTGGGACGGCCAGTCGTTGGGCGGGAGTTCGCCGTGTTCGCCGCGTCCGGGGCGGAAGTGGAAGAGCTCGCGCTCCGGGCCGCCGGCCAGCGCCGCCCGGAACCAGGGGTGCTGGTCGGAGACGTGGTTCGGCACGATGTCGACCAGGGTGCGGATGCCCAGCTCGCGGGCCTCGGCGATGAGCTTCTCGGCCTCGGCGAGTGTCCCGAAGGCCGGGTCGATGGTGCGGTAGTCGGCGACGTCGTAGCCGCCGTCGGCCAGGGGCGAGAGATACCAGGGGTTGAACCACAGGGCGTCCACACCGAGTTCGGCGAGGTACGGGAGTCTGGCGCGGACGCCCGCGAGGTCGCCGGTGCCGTCGCCGTCGCCGTCCGCGAAGCTGCGGACGTACACCTGGTAGATGACGGCGGAACGCCACCACGCGGACTGATTTCGGGCAGGGCGGGGCTGTCCCACGGTGCGTTGCCTTTCGTTCGAGGGGGTCGGGTGCGGGCGTCAGCCCTTGGAGCTGCCCGCGCTGATCCCGGCGATGATGTGCCGCTGGAACACCAGGAACGTCACGACCATGGGGATGCTGGCGATCACCATCGCGGCGATGAGCACGGTGAGCTGGATGTTCTGCGACAGCTGCACGAGCGCCACGCTGATGGGCTGCTTGTCGGTGTCGGAGAAGACCATCAGCGGCCAGAGGAAGTCCTGCCAGACGGCGACCAGGGCGAAGATCGACACGACTCCGAGGACGGGCCGGGACATCGGCAGCACGATCGACCACAGGATGCGCAGCTTCCCGGCGCCGTCGATCTCGGCGGCCTCCAGGACGTCACGCGGTATCTGGTCGAAGAAGCGCTTGAGGAGATAGAGGTTGAAGGCGTTGGCGACGGCGGGCAGCCAGATGCCGAGCGGGGAGTTGAGCAGACTGGTGTGCAGGACGGGCAGGTCGGCGACGGTCAGGTACTTGGGAACCACCAGTGCCTGCGCGGGGACCATCAGGGTGGCGAGAATGCCGCCGAGGACCACCTTGCCGAAGGCCGGCTTCAGCTTGGACAGGGCGTAGGCGGCGGCCGTGCAGAAGACGAGCTGGAGCAGCCAGGCGCCCGCGGCCTGGACGACGGTGTTCCACAGGTGGGTGGGCAGGTCCATCAGGTCCCACGCGTCGGTGTAGCCGCCGAGGTGCCAGTGTTCCGGCAGCAGGGTGGGCGGAGTGCGCGTGACCTCGTCCGGCGACTTCATGGCGCCGGTCACCATCCAGTAGACGGGGAAGAGGAAGGCCAGCGCGAAGAGCAGGACGACGCCGCCGAAGACGGTCCAGTAGACGGCTCTGCCGCGGGGGCGGGCCAGGGCGAGCGGAGAGACAAGGGTGCGGGTGCTCACGCGTCCTCCCCTTCGGAGCGGGTCAGCCGCAGATAGAGGGCGGAGAAGGCGCTGAGCAGGACGAGCAGCATGACGCTCAGGGCGCAGGCTCCGCCGAAGTCGTTGTAGAGGAAGGCGTACTTGTAGATCAGGTAGAGCACCGTGACGGTCTTGTCCTCGGGGCCGCCGCCGGTGATCACGAAGGGTTCGGTGAACACCTGCATGGTGGCGATGATCTGAAGCAGCATCAGCATGAGGATGATGAAGCGCGTCTGAGGGATCGTCACGTGACGGATGCGCTGGAACAGGTTCGCGCCGTCCAGCTCGGCCGCCTCGTACAGCTCGCCGGGGATGCTCTGGAGGGCGGCGAGGTAGATGAGGACGGTGCCGCCGAGGTTGGCCCAGGTGGCGACGATGACCAGGGAGACGAGCGCGGTGTCGGCGCCGTTGGACCAGTTCGAGGTCGGCAGGTGCAGCGCGCGCAGCGTCTCGTTGGCGAGGCCGGCTCCGGGATCGTAGAACCACTTCCACAGCAGGGCGCTGACCACCGGCGGGATCATCACCGGCAGATAGACCACGACCCGGAAGAACGCCTTCGCGTGCCGCAGTTCATTGAGGACGAGCGCCATCACGAAGGGGACGGCGAAGCCGATGAGCAGGGCGAGGAGGGTGAAGGTGAGGGTGTTGCGCCAGGCGGCCGTGAACTCCGGGTCGTGGAAGACCCGGGTGAAGTTGGCGGTGCCGACCCACTCGCCGCCGCTGCCCGGTGTGTACTTCTGGAAGGCGATCACGACGGCGCGGATCGCCGGGTACCAGGAGAACAGGGCGAAGCAGAGCAGGCCGCCCGCCAGGAAGGCGTAGGCGCGGAACTGGTCGGCCAGGCGCCGGCGCCACGGTCCCCCGGTCCGGCGCCCGGCCGACCGCGGCGCCTCCGGCGCGCCGACGGCGGCCGGAGGGAGCACTGCGGGGGGCTTCGATGCGGTCTTCATGAACGGTGTCAGCCTCGGGCCAGGATGGAGTCGATCTTGCCGGAGGCGTCCTTGAGGAGCTGGTCGATGTCGGCGTCCTTCTTGGTGAGGACCGCGGACACGGCGGCGTCGAGGACGGAGTAGATCTGCTGGGCCTGCGGCGGCTCGATCTTCATGTCGAGGCTCTGGTTGCCGTCGAGGAAGGCCTGGTAGTTCTCCACGGGCACGTTGGCGTTGCCCTTCTTGACCTGCTGGTCCTTGTCGTCGGCGGCACCGGTGAACAGGCGCGGCTCGGGCAGGCCGACGGGCGCGTTGTTCTGCTTGGCGCGGGCGTAGTCACCGAGGAAGCCGTCGCCGGGCGTCAGGAACATGGAGTCGAGCCACTTGAGGCCCGCCTTGATCTGGGCCGGCGAGTCCTTCTTGTTGAACATGTAGCCGTCGCCGCCGATGAGCGTGCCCTTGCCGCCGGGCATCGGCGCCAGGCCGAGGTCGTTGTAGTTGCCGCCCTTCTCCTTGACCAGGATCGGGATGTTGTCGGGCGCGGAGAGGTACATGCCGAGCTTGCCGGAGCCCATCATCTGCTGCACGTCGTTGATGACGAGGAGCTGCTTGCTGCCCATGGAGTTGTCGCTCCAGCGCATGTCCTTCAGGTTCTGCAGGACCGCCTTGCCCTCGGCGGTGTCGACCGTCGCCTTCTTGCCGTCCTCGGAGACGACGTCGCCGCCCTGCGAGTACAGCTCGGCGGTGAAGTGCCAGCCGCCCTGGTTCTGGGCGCTGTAGTCGGCGTAACCGACCGTGCCGTTGCCGAGCGCGGCGATCTTCTTGGCGTCCGCGCGCAGCTCCTCCCAGGTGGCCGGGGGCTTGTCGGGGTCGAGACCGGCCTTCTTGAAGAGGGCCTTGTTGTAGATGAGGCCCATCGAATAGCCGGTGCGCGGGATGCCGTAGATCTTGCCGTCGACCGTGTAGATGTCGCGCAGTTGCTGCTGGATGGTGCTGTAGCTCTTGAGGTCCTTGACGTAACTCGTGATGTCGGCGGCCTGGTTGACGTCGACGACGTGCTTGGCGTCGGTGAAGTACGTGTAGAACACGTCCTCCATCTGGCCGCCGGCGAGCTTGGCGTCGAAGGTCTTGGGGTCCTGACACGGGAACGCGTCGTGCAGGGTGACGTCGATGCCCGGGTTGGCCTTCTCGAACGCCTTGGTGTCGGCGTCGAAGAACGAGCGGTCGACCTTGGCACTCTTCGGCGGCTCGCAGTTGACGGTGATGCGGGTCTTTCCGTCGGCCGCGTCGTCGTCGCCGCTCGAACCGCACGCGGCGGCGGTGAGCGCGACGGAGGACGCCATGAGCATGACGAAACTACGGCGGAACCCGGTACTTCTCATTGGTGGACCCCTTCGGGCTGGAGCGAGGAAGGCCCACGGCGGGCGTGCCGCCGTGTTCTGGCGCCGCACACTCAAGCACCGACGACATCCCTCCGCAAGATGTCGCGCAGAATCTGTAATTATTTGACAGAGGTTGGGGGTCTCCGTGGCAGGTGGTTGCGTAGCGGAGTCAACGGCCCCGGAACGACCGCCGGGCCGCCGCGTGGTGCGACGACCCGGTCGCCGGCGCCGGCCGGCCCTCACCCGCGGCTCAGCCGCGGGGCGCCTGCGCGGTCGACCCGCGCACCACCAGCTCCGGCTCGAACAGCAGTTCCTCGGGGGTCACGCTGCTGCCGCCGATCTGCGCGTTGAGCAGCTCCACGGCGGCGCGCCCCATGGCCTCGATGGGCTGGCGGACCGTCGTCAGCGGGGGTTCGGTGCAGTTCATGAACGCCGAGTCGTCGTACCCGACGACGGAGATCTCGCCGGGGACACTGAGCCCCTTGCGGCGGGCGGCCCGTACGGCACCGAGCGCGAGCGGGTCGCTGGCGCAGATGATGCCGGTGACCCCCTGGTCGAGCAGCCTGGTGGCCGCGGCCTGGCCGCCCTCCAGCGAGAACATCGACCGTGCCACGTACGCGTCCGGCAGATCCGGAGCCAGGGCGCGCGCGGCCGCGAGCTTGCGGCCCGAGGGCATGTGGTCGCCGGGGCCGAGGACGAGTCCGATCCGCTCGTGGCCGAGCGAGTCGAGATGGCGCCACGCCTGCTCGACGGCGACGGCGTCGTCACAGGAGACACAGGGGAAGCCGAGGTGCTCGATGGCCGCGTTGACCAGCACCACCGGAATGTTGCGGTCCGCGAGCTCGCGGTAGTGGTCGTGCGGCGCGTCGGCCTGCGCGTACAGACCGCCGGCGAACACCACCCCGGAGACCTGCTGCTGGAGCAGGAGCTCCACGTAGTCGGCCTCGGAGACCCCGCCCTTGGTCTGGGTGCACAGCACCGGGGTGAGCCCGAGCTGGGCGAGCGCTCCGCCGATCACCTCGGCGAACGCCGGGAAGATCGGGTTCTGCAGCTCGGGCAGAACGAGCCCGACGAGCCGCGCGCGTTCACCGCGGAGCTGGGTCGGCCGCTCGTAGCCGAGGACGTCCAGGGCGGACAGGACCGCCTGCCGGGTGGAGTCGGAGACACCCGGCTTGCCGTTGAGCACCCGGCTGACCGTGGCCTCGCTGACCCCGACCTTCTTCGCCACCTGAGCAAGTCGTCGCGTCATGAGCGCAAGAATAGCGCAAGAATTGCAAACTGCTTGCGTAGCACTTCGGCCGGTTCCCGACCGTGGAGCCGGGTCCGGGGTCAGGCGGGCCCGGCGGTTTCACGCCCGGCGGGCCCGGTGGTTTCACGCCCGGCGGGCCCGGTGGATTCACACCCGGCGGTTCCCGTCCGGCGGGCCCGGTGGTTCACGCTTCGGGGGCCCGGTTTTCTCACGCCGCACCGCGAAACCCCTCAGGGCGCCGCCCACAGACCGCGGACGTGGCCCAGGTGACGCGTCATCACCGCGCGCACGGCACGCTCGTCGCGTTCCAAAAGGGCGTCGAGGAGTTCCAGGTGCTCCCGGGCCGAGGCCTCCAGCCGGCCCGCCCGGACCAGGGCGTCGAGCCCGTACAGCCGTGAGCGCTTGCGCAGGTCGCCGACGACCGCGACCAGATGGGAGTTGCCCGCGAGGGCCAGCAGACCGAGGTGGAAGCGGATGTCCGCCTCCACGTAGGCGATGAGGTCGCCGGCGGCCGCCGCCGTCACGATCTCCCGGGCGGCCGGACGCAGCGCCTCCAGCGAGACGGGATCGGCCGTGGTGGCCAGCCGTACGACGGTGGGGATCTCGATGAGCGAGCGGATGTGGGTGTACTCGTCGAGCTGCTTCTCGGAGACCTCCGTGACCCGGAACCCCTTGTTGGGGACCGTGTCGACCAGGCCCTCCTTGGCCAGGTCGAGCATGGCCTCGCGGACCGGCGTCGCCGAGACGCCGAAACGGGCCGCCAGCGTCGGCGCCGAGTAGACCTCGCCGGGCCGCAGCTCGCCCGCGATCAGCGCGGCGCGCAGCGCGTCGGCCACGCGCTCGCGGTAGCTGCTCCGCCTGCCGCCCAGCGTGGGCAGGTCGGGAGCTGCTGCGGGTTCGCTGCTGCGCTGGGCGGCCATCAAGGTCTCCTCGTACGGGCCGGTGTGCCGTCGTTCTGCCGCACCGGCCCTGTGCCATGTCACGTCTTACTGGGAGCACCAGTATCTACGCCCCGGCGCGGGGCCGCTCACAGGACGAACCCGGCCGGGAACGGATCCGAGGGGTCGAGCAGGTACTGGGCGGTTCCCGTGATCCAGGCGCGGCCCGTGAAGCTGGGCAGCACGGCGGGCACTCCGGCGACCTCGGTGGTGCCGAGCAGCCGCCCGGTGAACCGCGTCCCGATGAAGGACTCGTTCACGAACTCGGTGTCCAGCGGGAGTTCACCCCGGGCGTGGAGCTGGGCCATGCGCGCGCTGGTGCCGGTACCGCAGGGCGAGCGGTCGAACCAGCCGGGGTGGATCGCCATCGCGTGCCGCGAGTATCGGGCCGTCGCCCCGGGCGCGTACAGGTGGACGTGGTGGCAGCCGCGGATCGACGGGTCCTCGGGGTGCACGGGCTCGCCCTCGGCGTTGACCGCGTCCATGAGCGCGAGCCCCGCCGCGAGGATCTCGTCCTTGCGGGAGCGGTCGAAGGGCAGGCCGAACTGCTCCAGCGGCAGGATCGCGTAGAAGTTGCCGCCGTACGCCAGGTCGTACGTCACCGTGCGCCCGTCGGCGAGCGTGGCCTTGCGGTCGAGACGGACGGCGAACGAGGGCACGTTCCGTAGCGTGACCTCCTTGGCCGCGCCGTCCTCCACGGCGACCTCGGCGACGACGAGACCCGCGGGGGTGTCGAGCCGGATCGTCGTGACCGGCTCGACGACCTCGACCATGCCGGTCTCCACCAGCACGGTCGCGACACCGATCGTGCCGTGTCCGCACATCGGGAGATAGCCCGACACCTCGATGTAGATCACGCCGTAGTCGCAGTCGGGGCGGGTGGACGGCTGGAGGACGGCCCCGCTCATCGCCGCGTGGCCGCGCGGCTCGTTCATCAGGAGCTGTTTGATGTCGTCGCGGTGCTCGCGGAAGTGGAGCCGCCGCTCGTTCATGGTCGCGCCCGGGACGGTGCCGATCCCGCCGGTGATCACCCGGGTCGGCATGCCCTCGGTGTGCGAGTCGACGGCGTGCAGGACGAGTTTGCTGCGCATGGGACTCCTGAGTGATCTCGACGGGTGGCAGGAGGGTGGCGGAGGGGCCAGGCCGGGTCGGCTCGGGCGGGGCCGGCGGCGGAGCCGGGCCGGGCCGGCTCGGGCGGGGCCGGCAGCGGAGGGGCGGGGCCGGCTCGGGCGAGACTTGCTCAGGCGAGACCGGCGGCGACGGCCTGGTCCGTCGCCCAGCGCACGGCGGCCGCCTGTTCGGGCAGCAGCGGGACGCGCGGCGGCCGGACCGGACCGCCGTGGCGGCCGACGATGTCCATGGACAGCTTGATGGCCTGGACGAACTCGACCTGGGAGTCCCAGCGCAGCAGCGGGTGCAGCAGCCGGTAGAGCTTGCCCGCCGTGTCGAGGTCACCGGCGACGGCCGCGCGGTAGAGCTCGACGCTCGTCCGGGGCAGCGCGTTCGGGTATCCGGCCACCCAGCCCTTGGCCCCGGCCACGGCGAGTTCGAGGAGGACGTCGTCGGCGCCGATCAACAGGTCGAGTTCCGGGGCGAGTTCGGCGATGCGGTAGGCGCGGCGCACATCTCCGGAGAACTCCTTGACCGCTTGGACGAAGCCGGCGGCGTGCAGCTTCGTGAGGAGTTCGGGCACCAGGTCGACCTTGGTGTCGATCGGATTGTTGTACGCGACGACCGGGATGCCCGCCCGGGAGACCTCCTCGTAGTGGGCGAGGACGGAACGGTCGTCCGCGCGGTAGGAGTTGGGCGGCAGCAGCATCACGGCGCCGCAGCCCGCGTCCCTGGCCTGCTCGGCCCAGCGGCGGGCCTCCGCCGAGCCGTACGCGGCGACGCCGGGCATGACCCGGGAACCGCCGATCGCGGCGACGGCGGTCTCGACGACCTTGGCGCGCTCTTCGGGGGTGAGCACCTGGTACTCACCGAGGGAGCCGTTCGGTACGACGCCGTCGCAGCCGTTCTCGACGAGCCAGGCACAGTGGTCGGCGTACCGGCCGTGGTCGACACCGAGGTCGTCGTTCAGCGGGAGCGCGGTGGCGACGAGGACTCCACGCCAAGGGCGTCGACTGTCGGGGGTGTCGGTCATGAGATGCTCATCCCTCTCAATAGAGTGTGACATTTTATTGACGGTCGAGGTGAGTCGCGGCGAGGCGGGGAACGGGCCGCGCCGGTGACGGGAGCTTCGTTCCGGGTCCGCCGGGGAGCGTCACCGCCGGCCGTGGAGCGTCACCGCCGGCCGTGGAGCGTCACCGCCGGCAGGGGAGCATCACCGCCGGCCGGGTGGCGGGCCCGCGCCGGGTGACAGGTCCTCGTCCGAACCGGCACGGGCGAGGACGCCGAGCGGTACCGGACGCGCCAACATCCTTTGTACGGGCGCCTGTTCGCAGCCCGCGAGTCCGGCGACGGCGGGTTCGCAGATCCGGCCCTGGCACCATCCCATTCCGGCGCGCGTGAGCAGCTTGACCGTGCGGACGTCGCCCGCCCCGAGGTCGGTGACGGCCTCGCGGACGCGGCCGGCCGTGACCTCCTCGCAGCGGCACACGACGGTCTCGTCGGTGACCTGGTCCGTCCAGTGGGCGGGCGGTCGGTACACGGCGTCCAGCGCGGAGGCGAACGCGCGCGCTCTCGCACGGACCCTGACGGCTCGGGCGGCCGACCGCGGATCGGGTTCGGCGCCGCGCAGCCGGGCCGCCACCGACCGGCCCGCGAGATGCCCCTCGGCCAGGGAGAGCGTGGCGCCACCGATCCCCGTGGTCTCACCGGCGGCCCAGACGCCGGGCACGTCGGTGCGCTGCTCGTCGTCCACGTCCACCCGCGAGGCGTCGGTCCGGCAGCCGAGCGCCTCGGCGAGATCGGTGTGCGGGACCATCCCGTGCCCGATGGCGAGCGCCTCGCACGGGATCCGCCGCTCCGTTCCGGGTCGTACCCGCCCGTCCGGGCCGAGCGCGGCGACGGTGACGGCTTCGAGCCGGCCCTCGCCATGGGCTTCCACGACGGTGTGCCGCGGGACGAACGGGACGCGGTGGCGCAGGAGCCGGGCCGCGTACAGGGCCGCCTCGGCGATCTTGCCCGGCTCGGCCGCCAGCGCCCCGCCGCCGGTCAGCAGCCTTCTCGGATCGAGGGACTCCACGAGCGCGGCGACCTCGACCC
Organism: Streptomyces sp. NPDC059371; assembly: GCF_042751995.1. Classification (NCBI taxonomy): domain Bacteria; kingdom Bacillati; phylum Actinomycetota; class Actinomycetes; order Kitasatosporales; family Streptomycetaceae; genus Streptomyces; species Streptomyces sp. NPDC059371. The sequence goes on from NZ_JBHYXD010000002.1 coordinate 68,587, forward strand.
CGGCGGCGGCGAGGGAGGTCGCGACGGGCAGGAGCAGCGGCCCGCTTCCCGCGACGACGGCTCTGCGTCCCGGCACGACGAGGCCGCCCTTGAGCATGGCCTGGGCCCCGCCCGCGGTCACGACTCCCGGCAGGGTCCAGCCGGGGAAGGGCAGCACCTTCTCGTATCCGCCGGTGGCGAGGACCACGGCGTCGGCGCGCAGGGCGACGGACTCCTCCTGGAGTGGGCCGAGGAGAGCGTGGACGGTGAATCCCGGCCGATCGCCCGTCGCCCCGGTCCGCTCGGCCAGCCAGACGTGATGGTCCGTCAAGTGCCTGACCGTGCCCGCCTCCAGGTGTCCGGCGAGCCCCCGTTCCAGTCGCTCCCAGGTGTGCCACCGGTGGTGCAGCGCTCGGGGCCGCCGGGCGCCCAGGCCGCTCGCGGGCCGGCGGTAGAACTGTCCGCCCGCGCTCGGGGCCGCGTCGATCAGCGTCACCCGCACGCCGTGTGCCGCCGCGGCCAGGGAGGCGGCGAGACCGGCCGGGCCCGCGCCGATCACCGCGAGGCGGTGGGGTCCGTCAGTCATCGTGGCCGGTGCCTTCCTGGGTGCGGATCGCGTCGCCGGGCGCCAGCGGGACCAGACAAGCCCGTTGGTTGGGGCGCTCGTTGACGGTGACGAGGCAGTCGAAGCAGACGCCGATGCCGCAGAAGACCCCGCGGGGCCGGCCCCCGTCACGGGTGCTGCGCCACGAGGTGATGCCCTCGGCCCACAGCGCGGCGGCGACGGTCCGGCCGGGCAGCACCTCGACGGCTCGGCCGTCGAGGGTGACGGTGAAGGCGGGGCCGGGTTCGGCCCGTACGAGGTCCAGGGGGTTCACACGGCCTCCTCGGGGAAGCGGTCGGGCCGGAACGGTGTGAGGTCGAGGCCGGGTGCCCTGCCGGCCAGGACCTGCGCGATCAGCTGTCCGGTGCCGGTGGACAGTCCGATGCCGGCTCCCTCGTGCCCGCAGGCGTGGAGGAGACCGGGCGCCCTGGGGTCGGGGCCGATGGCGGGCAGATGGTCGGGCAGGTAGGGGCGGAATCCGAGGTAGGTCCGCAGGGCGCGCACCTCGGACAGGAAGGGAAAGAGCCGCGTGGCCCCCGCGGCCAGTTCCCGCACGACGGGCAGCGAGAACGACCGGTCGAAGCCGACGCGTTCCCGGCTCGCGCCGATCAGGATCGGGCCGGCCGCGGTCCCCTCCACCACCGGCGACGTCTGGAGGGCGGCCGAGTCACTGGCGACGTCGGCGACGTAGTCCGCGGCGTACACCTTGTGGCGCACCCGGCGCGGCAGGGGCTCGGTGACGAGGACGAATCCCCGGCGGGGCAGGACGGGGAGCGTGACGCCCGCGAGCGAGGCCACTTCGGCGCCCCAGGTGCCGGCCGCGTTGACCACGGCGGGTGCGTGCAGGTCGCCCCGGTCGGTGCGCACTCCGCGGACCGAGCCGTCCCTCGCGCGCAGCACCTCGGTGACGGTGTGCCCGGTCACCAGCCGCGCCCCCGATGCCCGGAGGAGACGGGCGGCCGCGAGGGCGGGCATCACCTGGGTGTCCTGGGGATAGCGGACGCCGCCCGCGAGTCCTGGGGCCAAGTACGGTTCCAGGTCGTGCAGTTGGTCGGCGGCGACCGGTTCGGCCAGCACACCGGCCGTCCGCTGACCCGCAGCGAACGTCTCCAGCGCGGCCAGGCCCGCGGGGGTGGACGCCACGACGACGCCGCCCTTGGCCTCGTACTCGACCGCCTTCCCGTGCTCCTCGGCGAGGTCGGCCCACAGGCGCCCGGAGAGCAGGGCGAGGTCGAGTTCGGGTCCGGGTTCCTTGTCGGAGACGAGCAGATTGCCCTCACCCGCGCCGGTCGTCCCGCCGGCCACCGGGCCGCGGTCCACCACGACTACATCGAGGCCCTCGCGAGCCGCGTACAAGGCACAGGCGGCGCCGACCATTCCGGCTCCGACGATCACGACATCGCAGGTAACAGGCCTACTCACATCAGTACTATGTCACATACCGCAGCGAGAGTCCTGGACTCTGACAGAAGCCCCGAGCCCCGACGACCGACGGCCGGGGCGGACGCGATCCGGCACTGCGAGACATCACGCCTCACCACCCCGGCACCACGCCTCACCACACCGCACCACTCGACACCATCCGGCGCCATCGAACGCCACCACCGGGTGCCACACAGGCTTGCACATGGCGCCATAGTGGTGCCACGATGTCGGCATGGACCTCACTCCGTATGTCGACGCACTGCGCCGGGAACTCGCGGTGGCCGCCGAAGCCGGCGGGGAAGAAGCCCGTCAACTGGCCGAACGGGTCACCGCTCCGCTGGAGTCGGCGGCCCGTCTGACCATGCTCGACGTGCTCTCCGCCGCGATGGACGAGATCACCCGCGAGCTGGCTCCCGGCTCGGTCGACATACGGCTACGGGGACTGGATCCCGACTTCGTGGTGACACCACCACCGCACCACGGCGGCATCACAGAAGCGCCGGAGAGACCCGCCGGAGCGTTCAGGGCCTCCGGGTCCGTCGACGCCGACGACGGCGGCACGGTCCGCGTCAACCTGCGGCTACCGGCCCATCTCAAGGCGCGCGCCGAGGAGGCCGCGAGGCGGGAAGGGCTGTCGGTCAACGCGTGGCTGGTGCTGGGCGTGTCGGCCGCCGTCGACGGCGGGACCCGGCCGGGCGCGACGGGCGGGAACCGCACCATCGGACACGGCTTCACGGGCTGGGTGCGCTGACCACGACGGAACCCGGGCCCGAACCCGAACCCGCACACCCACACCGCACCAGCACCAGCACCAGCACCACTTCACCAACACGGCGTCCCACCTGCGCGGACGCCCCAAGTACCCACGAGGACGGTACGGCCATGCCTTCTTTCGACACTCCCGAACCCATCTCGGTCACCGCCCACGTGGCCGCCGGTTCCATCCGTTTCACCGCCGGGGACCGCCCCGACACGGTCGTCGAGGTGCGGCCCCTCGACCCGAAGAAGGACAGGGACGTACGGGCCGCCGAGCAGACGGAGATCGGGTACGCGAGTGGCGCCCTGACGGTCAGGACGAAGCAGCGCCACCTCGTCGGCTCCAGCGGCGCCGTCGATGTGACCATCTGCCTGCCCTCGGGCTCTCGACTCGACCTGACCTGCTCCTGGACCCAGGTGCTCGCCGAAGGCCGGCTCGGCGAGGTCCGGGTGAAGTCCTCGGCCGGCGACGTACGCCTCGACACCACCGGCCCGCTCGAACTGACGGTGTCGCACGGCCTGATCACCGTGGACCGGATCGACGGCTCGGCCGAGATCACCAGCAGCACCGGCAACGTGCGCGTCGGCACGGTCGCCGGACCCGCCGTCCTGAAGAACTCGCACGGCTCCACGACCGTCGGCACCGTGACGGGCGAACTGCGGGCTAGCGGCACCAACGGTGGCATCGACATCGCGCGCGCCGAGGCGTCGGTCACCGGCACCACGACCAACGGGCACCTTCGCGTCGCCGAAGTCGTCTGCGGCGAGGTCCGGTTGGAGACCTCCAACGGCTCCATCGAGGTCGGCGTCGGCGAAGGTGTCACCACCTGGCTGGACGTCAGCTCCAACCGCGGACAGGTGCGCAACAGGCTCGCCGCGTCCGAGGCCCCGGAGATGACCGAGGGCACGGTCGCGGTCCGGGCGCGGAGCAACTGGGGCAACATCGACATCCTGCGGGCCAAGTCCTGAGCTCTCGCCCCCGGCTCCTCCCTCCCCCTCCCCCCTCCACCACATTCACCCGGCCTCCGAACGGAGAGCTCCATGCCTTCCTCTGTCATGCCCATGCCTATGCCCGTGCCCAGGCAGAGCGGCGGTCCGCAGCCCGCCGCCGTCTCCGCCCTCGGTCTGCGCAAGTCGTACGGCGAGAAGACCGTGCTCGACGGCATCGATCTGCACATCCCGGCCGGCTCCGTCTTCGCGCTGCTCGGACCGAACGGTGCCGGAAAGACCACCACCGTGCAGATCCTGTCCACGCTCATCGCCGCCGACGGCGGACAGGCCCAGGTCGCGGGCCACGACATCGCCGCCTCACCCGACGGGGTGCGCGACGCGATCGGTGTCACCGGGCAGTTCTCCGCGCTCGACGATCTGCTCACCGCCGAGGAGAACCTGCTCCTCATGGCCGACCTGCTGCGTCTCGGGAGGCGCGAAGGGCGGTTCCGTGCCAAGGAGTTGCTCCGGCGGTTCGACATCGCGGACGTCGCGGACAAGCGGGCCGCGACCTTCTCCGGCGGTATGCGACGGCGGCTCGACCTCGCCATGACGCTGGTCGGCGACCCTCAGGTGATCTTCCTGGACGAGCCGACGACGGGACTCGATCCCCGCAGCCGCCGCACCATGTGGGACACGGTTCGCTCGCTGGTCGCGGCCGGCACCACCGTCTTCCTCACCACCCAATACCTCGATGAGGCCGACCAGTTGGCCGATCGGATCGCCGTGCTCGACGGCGGCCGGATCGTCGCCGAGGGCACGGCGGACGAACTCAAGGCGCGGATCCCCGGCAGCCACGTACGACTGCGGTTCACCGAACCCGCCGAGTACGAGCGCGCGGCCGGCGCCTTCCCCGGCGCGGCCCGCGACGACGAGGACCTCGCGCTGCGCGTGGCGGGCGACGGCGGCCTCGACGCGCTGCGCGCCCTGCTCGTCCGGCTCGACGCCGCCGGTGTCAGGGCCGCCGACCTGTCCGTGCACACCCCCGACCTCGACGACGTGTTTCTCGCTCTGACCGGCGACGGCGTCACCGGCACCGGCACCCCCCTTCACGTCAAGGAGACCCCGCGATGAGCACCCTCACCTACGCCGTGCACGACTCGATGACGATGCTGCGGCGCAACCTCAAGCACGCGATGCGCTATCCGAGCGTGTCGCTCGGTGCCGCCATGATGCCGATCCTGATGCTGCTGCTGTTCACGTACGCCTTCGGGGACTCGATCGGCGCCGGAATGGGCGGCGGCCGGGACGCGTACCTGGACTATCTGACACCCGGGATCATCGTCATGGGTGTGGCGGCCGGGGCGATGTCGACCTCGATCGCGGTCTGCTCGGACATGACGGAAGGCATCATCAACCGCTTCCGCACGATGAACATCACCCGCTCGTCGTTCATGACGGGCCATGTCGTCGGCAGCGTCGTCCAGACGATGGTGAGCATGGTCCTGGTCGTGGGCTTCGCGCTCGCCATCGGCTTCCGGCCTGACGCGAGCCCGCTCGAATGGCTCGCCGCCGCCGGTCTCCTCACGGCCATCGCGTTCGCGGTGACCTGGCTCTCGGCGGCACTCGGCCTGATCTCCAAGACCGTCGAGTCCGCGAGCAACAAGCCGCTGCTGGTCCAGTTCCTGCCCTTCCTCGGCTCGGCGTTCGTGCCGGCCGACTCGATGTCCCCGGGCCTTCGCTGGTTCGCGCAGAACCAGCCGTTCACCCCGATGACCGAGACGCTCCGCGGTCTGCTGTCCGGCTCGGAGATCGGCGACAACGGCTGGATCTCGCTCGCCTGGTGCGCCGCCATCAGCCTGGTCGGCTACGTCTGGACGCGCTCGCGGTTCAACAGCACCACCAAGCGCTGACTCAGATCCTGCTCTCGGTGGCCGTGTCCGCGGACAGGCGCTGGGCCACGTAGATCGGGATCACCGAGAGCAGGACGAGCACGGCGGCCACGACGTTCACGACCGGTGCCTGACGGGGCCGGGTCATGTTGTCGAAGATCCAGATCGGCAGGGTCTCGATGCCGGGCCCGGCCGTGAACGTCGTCACGACGATCTCGTCGAAGGACAGCGCGAAGGCGAGCAGCGCGCCGGCCAGGAGCGCCGAGCGCACCAGCGGGAACGTGACGTCGACGAAGGCCCGGAAGGTGTCCGCGCCCAGGTCCATCGCCGCTTCCTCGTACGTTCCGGACGTACGGCGCAGCCGCGCGACCACGTTGTTGAAGACGACGACGATGCAGAAGGTGGCGTGGCCGACGATCACGGTGAACATGCCGAGTCCGACGCCGAGCGGTTCGAGCACCGTGCTGAACGCCGAGTTGAGCGCGATGCCCGTGACGATGCCGGGCAGCGCGATCGGCAGCACGACCACGAAGGAGATGGTGTCCCGGCCGAAGAACCGGTGGCGGGCGACCGCGAAGGCGACGAGCGTGCCCAGCACCAGCGCGATCGCCGTGGCGCCGAGGCCGGCCTTGACCGAGACCCACAGTGCGGCGCGCGCCCCCTCGTTCTCCCAGGCGACCGACCACCAGTGGAAGGTGAGCCCGGACGGCGGCCAGCTCGCGCTGCGGTCCCGGTTGAAGGAGTTGACCAGGACGAGGGCGAGGGGCACGTAGATGAACGCGAAGCCGAGCCCGGCGGCGACGCGCAGCGCGATACGCGCGGGACGGGACAGTTGCACAGCGGGCTCCTCAGAGACTGCTCAGGGCGCCCGTGCGGCGCATCGCGAGGAGGTACACCACGATGACCACGACGGGGACCGTGCCGAGCGCGGCGGCCATGGGCAGGTTCAGTTCGATGTTGGAGTAGACGACGTTGCCGATGAGCTGGGTCTTGCCGCCGACGATCTGCACGGTGATGTAGTCGCCGAGGCTGAGCGAGAAGGTGAACACCGAGCCGGCGGCCACGGACGGCAGGACCATCGGCAGCACCACCGACCGCAGGGTGCGGCCCGCGCGGGCCCCCAGGTCCGCGGACGCGTCCAGCAGGTTGGCGGGCAGCTGCTCCAGCGCGGTGTGGATCGGCAGGATCATGTACGGCAGCCAGAGGTACGTCAGCGCGATGATCGCGGCCGTGATCCCGTACCCGGGTCCGCTGAGTCCGAAGGGCTTCAACACCCAGTCGGCCAGGCCGTCCTGAGAGAGGATCAGCCGCCAGGCGTACACCTTGACGAGGTAACTCGCCCACAGCGGGGTCAGGATGGCGACGACCAGCAGCGGGCGCCGCTCGGCCCGGGCTGTCCGGGCCGTGTAGAAGGCGACGGGGAACGCGATCACCGCGCACAGGGCGGTGACCGCGAGGGCGACGCCGATGCTGCGCAGGATCACCTGGCGGTAGACGGGGGTGGTGAGGAGCTGATGGAAGTTGTCGGTCGACCAGACCTTCACCACCTCGGAGGTGAAGGAGTTCGTCGTCCAGAACGCCGAGACGAACAGCACGGCCAGCGAGCCGAGATAGAGCACCGTCAGCCAGAGCAGGGGTGCGGTCAGCAGCAGGGACAGCCGCAGCCGGGAGTGCCGGTGCAGTGTCCCCGCGAGCCGCCGGACGGGGGAGCGTCCGGCGGCCTGCGGGGTGGAGGTCATCGTTCGGTCAGCCCTTGATCTCGGTCCAGGCCTGGACCCACTTGGCGTACGGGACGCACTTGACGTCGGTGCGGCCGTCGAGGCACTGCTCGATGGGCGTGTTCCAGAACGCGATGTTCTTCCAGTAGCTCTCGTCGGTGGCGTGGTAGGTGTCGCAGAAGGACTTGTCGCTGGTGTACTGGCACGCCTCGGAGTTGGCCGGCGCCTCACCGAAGTACTCGGCCACCTGGGCGTTCACCTTCGGCGAGATGATCCAGTCCATCCACTTGTAGGCGCAGTTGGGGTGCTTGGCCTTGGCTGAGACCATCCAGGTGTCGGACCAGCCCGTGGAACCCTCCGCAGGTACGAAGGCCTTCACCTTGGCGCCCTCGTCGGCCGTGAGGTTGGCGATGACCTGCCAGGTGGTGCCGACCACGGAGTCGCCGCTCTTGAAGGCGGAGATCTCCTTGAGGTAGTCGCTCCAGTACTCCCCCACGTTCGCGCTCTGCTTCTTCAGCAGATCGACGGCGGCGTCGAACTGCTTCTGGTCGAGCGCGTAGGGGTCCTTGATCTTCAGCTCGGGCCGGGCGGACTTCAGGTAGAGGGCCGCGTCGGCGATGTAGATCGGCGAGTCGTACGCGGTGACGTGGCCCTTGTTCGCCGAGGCGTCGTCGAAGACCGCGGACCAGGAGGTGGGGGCGGGGCTGACCTTCTCGGTGTTGTACATCAGGAGGTTGGCGCCCCGGCCGTGCGGGATGCCGTACATCTGGCCGTCGACGGAGTTCCAGGCGCCCTTCTTCAGGCCGCTGAAGACGTTCTTGTAGTTCGGTACGAGGCCGGTGTTGACCGGGGCCGCGTCGCCCGAGGCGATGAGGCGCAGGGAGGCGTCCCCGGAGGCGGAGACGGCGTCGTACTGGCCGGTCTTCATCAGCTTGACCATCTCGTCGGAGCTGGCGGCGACCTTGGAGTTGACCTGGCAGCCGGTCTGCTTCTCGAAGTCGCCGACCCAGTCGACCTTGGGGTCGTTGGAACCGTCCTCGACATAGCCGGCCCAGGCGATCAGGTTGACCTGGCCCTCGCTCTTGCCGAGCTTCGACTGCGCCTTGAGGTCGGGCGGGTTGAGGCCGGTGGACGCGGAGGAGCCCGTACCGGACGATCCGCAGGCGGTGGCGGCGAGGAGCACCGCGACGGCGGCGGCGGCCTTGAGGGTCGGGGTGAGGCGCACGGCGTACTCCATACGTGGCGGTGGACTGAGCGGGGGTCAGCGGGGGTCGGGGACCTGGAAGGCGTGGCGGCGGTGCCACCGGAGCCGGACCCGGGTGCCGCGCAGGGCGGCGACGTCCTCGGAGGAGGTGTCCAGGTTCTGCTGGAGCGCGGTGAGGCGGCCGCCCGCGTCGAGGTCCACCAGGAAGCGGGTGGCGTCGCCCATATAGACGACCTCGGCGACGGTGCCGGTGGCGGTGGAGTGCTCCGGCCCGCCGGCCGCACCGGCGTCGGCGGACCCGGACCCGGCGCCCTCGGCGGGCTCCGTGGGGTCCGTGGGCTCCGCGAGGACCCGGATCTTCTCCGGCCGGATGCTGTACGTGCCCGGGGCGCCGACGATCTGCTGTGCCGACTGTCCTTCGAGCAGGTTGGACGTCCCGACGAAGCCCGCGACGAAGGCTGTGGCGGGGCGTTCGTAGATCTCGGCCGGGGTGCCGACCTGTTCGATGCGGCCCTGGTGGAAGACGGCGATGCGGTCGCTCATCGTCAGGGCCTCCTCCTGGTCGTGGGTGACGAACACGAAGGTGATGCCGACCTCGCGCTGGATCGCCTTGAGTTCGACCTGCATCTGCTCGCGCAGCTTGAGGTCGAGGGCGCCGAGGGGTTCGTCGAGGAGCAGGACGCTGGGGCGGCCGACCAGGGCCCTGGCGAGGGCCACGCGCTGGCGCTGCCCTCCGGAGAGCTGGCCCGGGCGGCGGCGGCCGAACCCTTCCAGGCGTACGTCGGCGAGCGCCTTGCGGGCCCGGACCAGGCGTTCGGCCTTGGGCACCTTGCGGACCTTGAGTCCGTAGGCGACGTTCTCCTCGACGGTCATGTGCGGGAACAGCGCGTAGTCCTGGAAGACGGTGTGCACGTCCCGCTCGAAGGGGGCGAGGCCGGTGACCTCCTGGCCCGCCAGTTCGATCCGGCCCTCCGTCGGGCTCTCGAATCCGGCGATCATCCGCAGCACGGTCGTCTTGCCCGAGCCCGACGGGCCGAGCATCGAGAAGAACTCGCCGTCGGCTATCTCCAGATCGACTCCGGCCACGGCGGTCGTCTCACCGAACGCCTTTCGCAGGCCCTGGAGCCGGATCGCCTTTGCCTCCATGGGCGGGGAACCTTTCTGGTGCGTTGGTGCGTTGCAACACTGACCGGAAAGATATGAAGTCATAGTTCAAATCTCAAGACCTCTTTAGAGTAAAGGTTGAGTCAACGCACAAGGTGGTGACCGTGAAGCAACACAGAGACGACGGCGTCCGCAGAGCCGTCTTCACACCCGTGGACAACCGCGCCCGCGTCGAGACGGTCGTGCACCGGATCGGCGACGCCATCGAGCTGGGGCGGGGGGGGCGCGCGGGGGCCCCGCGGGGGGGGGTGGTGGGGGGGCGGGCGGGGGCGCGGGGGGCCGGCGACCCCCCCGCGGGG
>NZ_JBHYXD010000002.1:78567-121444 GCF_042751995.1 Streptomyces sp. NPDC059371
AGCGCCCAGCGCGCCCCCCGCGTGCCGCGGCGCCGCGCTTCGGCCAGCGGCCCGCCCGCCCGCCCCCGCCGCCCCCCCCCCCTGCCGGGGGAGATGGAGCTGGCCGGTCAGCTCGGCGTGTCCACGGTCACCCTGCGCGAGGCACTCATGGCCCTGAGGCAGCAGGGGCTGGTCACCACACGGCGCGGACGCGGCGGCGGCAGCTTCGTCTCGCTTCCCGAAGTCCCGGGCGAGGAACGGCTGCTGGCCCGGCTGGCGGGCTGGAGCACCGAGGAGCTGCGCGACCTGGGCGACCACTGGGCGGCCCTGTCCGGGGCGGCGGCCCGGCTCGCGGCGCAGCGGACCGAGCCGGACGACCTCAAGGCCCTGCGGCGCACCCTGGACGACCTGTCGGCCGCCGGGGACGGCGCTGCCCGCAGCCGCGTCTACGGCCGCTTCCACGTCGAACTCGCCGCGGCGGCGCAGTCCGCCCGGCTGACGCGTGAGCAGGTCGTGCTCCAGACCGAAGTGGGCGCGCTGATGTGCCTCGTGCTCGGGGACGACGAATATCGTGAAGAAGTCGCCGACCGTCACCGCTCCGTAATCTCGGCCGTGCAAGATGGGGCCCACGAATCGGCCAGAGCACTGGCCGAGCGGTGCGTGGTGGACTCGACGGCGCGGCTCATCGCCCTGCGCCTCCAGATGCCGCGTGCCATGTCAGGTCCGCGTCCACTGGAGGGCACCGATGCGCAGGAGCCCCGGACCGGCCGGCGCGACGGCGACGCTTGACGTCTCCGCCGAGGCGGCCGTCGCCACGCAGGTCCGCCGCACGCTGGAAGCCGTCTTCGACGCGGTCGCCGACACCCGGGCCGACGCGGCCGCGCTGCTCACCCGCGTCGCCGCGGCGGGCCGCCGCCCCGCGACGGTGGACCTGGCGGCACTGCGCCCGGGACTCCATCTGCGGCTCACCCGGCAGGAGTTGGTGTCGGGCGCCGGTTTCGTGGCGGCACCGGGCCTGCTCGGTGACGTACCGGCGTGGCTGGAGTGGTGGCAGCAGGGTTCCGACGGGAGCGTACGACCGCTGCTGCTCGACCTCGATCCGGCGCACTCCGCGTACTCGGACTACACGCACTGGGACTGGTTCGCCCTCCCCCGCGACACGGGGCAGCGCGCGGTCGCCGGGCCCTACGTCGACTACCTCTGCTCCGACGAGTACAGCCTGACGCTGTCCGCGCCGGTCCAGGTGGAGGGCCGGTTCGTGGGGGTCGCCGCGGCCGACGTGTATCTGCGGCACTTCGAGCAGGCGGTGGTCCCGCTCCTGCAACGGCTGCCCGGAGCCGCCTACCTGGTGAACGCCCGGGGCCGGGTGGCCGCGTCGGCGGACCCCGCGCATCTCGCCGGTTCCCTCATCAAGGGGCCCGACTTCGCGGCCGTGCTGGCGGCGGCCCGCGGCACCCGCCACGAGGACATGCGGCTCGTCCCCTGCGAGGGCGTGCCCCTCGTCCTCGTGATGCCGGCCGGCTGAACAGGCCGATCCGTCCCCCGGGGGCCGCGTCCCCCGAGAACTCTCAGCACTCCAGCCGACGGGTCAACGCGCGTCACACGACACGAAGCTCCGCCGCGCCGTTGCGCGTCTTGCGTGCCCTGCCCGGTCCGCCCGTGACCGGCCGGGCCGCGTCGCGCAGCACCAGGGTGATCCGCGAATACCCCATGTCCTGAAGCGCCTTGGGGGTCTCGTCGACGATCCGGCAGTCCGTGGCGCCCCAGCGGGGATCGGGGTGGACCAGCGGGCGCACGGCCCCGTCGTGCTCGACCCCGCGCGGTCCGACGGCCTCGATCCAGTGCGGCAGGCCGTGCCGGTAGGCGGCGTCCATGATCGGGTCCTGGGCGATGTCCCGGCGGATCGCCTGGAGCCCGCGGTCCTGGCCGTTGCGCTCCACCGCCGAGGCGAAGTGCGCGAGCATCGGCAGGCACCAGCTCGACTCGTGCTCACCGAGCACCGACCCCGCGTCCGGGTGGAACAGGACGAAACGCAGGAAGTTGTCGCCCGGCATGGCGGTCGGATGCGCGCCCACGCCGGCGAAAAGTGTCTCGAACGCGTCGTTGGACAGCACGACGTCCCAGCGGCGGTCGAACACGAAGGAGGGGAAGGGCACGGCCTCGAGAAGCGTGGCGTAGTCCTGGAGGTACGCCTGCGCTTCGAGACTCTCGGGGACAGGTCGCGGCTGGGACCGCTGCCTTCCTGCCTGGTACGCCATCGGGAGGTCACCCCTCTTGCCTCTGCGGCCTTCACGCGGCGCCCCGATCCTGCTGCCCCGGGGACAGGCGTGTCAACTATCGTGGCATTTGGCGCTTGTTGACGGCTGAATCTCGCCACAGTTGTGGCGAGGCCTGGATGTGAGTTCGAGCGACCGGCTAGGCTCCGGTTGGTCCCCGGTCTTCTGCTGCCGGGATGGTTCCTGACCCTCGTGTCCACATGGTTCCCGAACTTCGTGAGAGCCACCTGAGAGAGACGTAGGAGATCTGTCGGTGACGGATGGCTTCGAAGTTCCGTGCGCCACGGCGACGGTTCTGCTGCAGGCCGTCGTGGCCAGGGTCACCGCACTCGCCGGCCGGCTCGGCGTGCCGCAGGCCGAAGTCTTCGACGTCCGGCGGCTGTCGGCCGAGTCCGGTGTCCCCGAACCTGTGGCGAAGGCCCTGCTGAGCGGTCGCCCGGCGGGCGAACCCGACCTGCAGGCACGCTTTCTGCAACGCCTCGACCTGCTGCGGCGCACCCGGCTCAAGCCCAACGGCCGCCGCTACACGCAGCAGGAGATCGCGGACGGTGCCGGTATGTCCCGCCAGCAGGCGGGCGCCCTCATCAACGGCGACCGGCGTCCCACCATGGAGCACTGCGACGCCATCCAGCGCTTCTTCCGGGTGCACGCGGGATTCCTCACGGCCGAGGACTCCGAAGCGCTCGTGGGCGCGCTTCAGCGGTCGGAGCAGGAACTCCTGCAGCGTCTCGCCGACCGCGCACGCGCCGCGGCCTCGGTCGCCCACGATCCACTCGAACGGCTGCTCCTCGACCACGGCGTCCGCGGAATCGCCTGGCGGGCCGCCCAGTTGCCCACCGACCAGCACCGGGACAAGGTCGCGGAATGGCTGGACATGCTCCTGGAGAGCGTCAAACGGCCAGAGTCGTGAGCCGGGGGAGATCAGTGGGCATCGGAAGGGAAATGCGCCGCCTGTGCGGCGAACTCGTCTCGGAGCTCTCGCTCCCGGCACCGGCGGCACCCGCCGACCTCTACACCGAGCTGTGCGGCTCGATGAGCCGGCGCCGGGGCCGTCCCGTCCAGTTCCGTACGGCCGCGTTCCCGCCCGGCACCGCCAGCGGACTGTGGCTCGACATGGCCGAACAGGACCTGGTCGTCATCGAGGAACGCACCGCGCCCGACCACCAGTTGGTCATCCTCGGTCACGAGCTGTGGCACATGAAGGCCGGGCACTGCAGCCATCACGTCGAGGGCGCCGCCGTCGCGGCGCGCTTACTGAACGACGGGGCCGACCTGCAGGCCACCGTCCTGAAAGTGGCGGCGCGCACCCGCTTCGATCGCGCCGACGAGCAGGAGGCCGAAAGCTTCGGACTCCTGCTCGCCAGCAAGTGCCGGACGTGGCTGGCCGGTTCCTCACTGCGCGGCCCGGTGCAGCGGCACGGTCTGGCCGGCCGGATCGAGGCCTCCCTGGGCTGTCGCGGGCCGCGAGGCTGAAGGTCCCGGGGGCATGGACGGATCCAGCTACTACATCCCGGCCGTCGCCATGGGCGCGGCGATCGCGTTCAAAGGGCCCTCGCTGCTGCGCGGCTGGCGCGATCCGCTGCTGCGTTCCGTGGGCGTACTCCTCGCCCTCGCGGGCCTGGTGTTCCTCTTCGCGGCCCCGCCGACCATCGCGGCCGTCAACGACGCCACCGGGATAGCCAACGTCTCGGCCCCCCTCGTCTACTGCCTGCTGAGCGCCTACAGCGCCTCCTGTCTGGTGCTGATCATCAACTGGCGCGGCGGGCCGCCCGAGGTGACCCGGCGGCTCTCCCGCCGCTGGATCCTCGGGTACACCGTGGTCGGCGTGGCGCTGGTCGTCCTGTTCCTCCTCGGGGACGCCTCCGTCGAACGGCTGCGCGACCTCGACACGTACTACGCCAACACGCCCTTCATCCGCGAGATGATCGTCCTCTATCTCGCGTCGCTGACCGTCGCCGGTGTCGCGATGAACTTCATGTGCTGGCGCTGGGCGATCCAGGTCCGCGGCCGGCTGCGCGCCGGGCTGGTGATCATCGCCTTCGGGTCGCTGTGCAACATCCCTTACTCCGCAGCCAAGTTCACCGCGGTCGTGGCCCGGTGGAACGACACGGACCTGGACGGCCTCAGCACCAATGTGGCCCCGCTGCTGGCCTCGGCCGGAGCGCAGATCACCGCGGTCGGCTTCTGTCTCCCCCTCGCCTGGCGGCGGGTCGAGGACGTCTGGAACACCTGGTCGGCCTATCGCCGGCTCGGGCCGCTGTGGCGGGAGCTGAAGCCGGTCGCCGTGCCGGAGGACCGCGCGGTGCGCATGTCCTGGTGGACGCCCGCCGAACTCCAGGTCACCCAGCGGGAGTCCGACATCCATGACGGCATGCTGAGCCTCTACCCCTACTTCGACTCCGCCGTGCGCTCCCGGGCGTTCGGGGCCGCGGTCGCGGCGGGCTCCTCCGCCGCCGAGGCGCACGCCGAGGCCGACGCGGCGATGGTGACGGTCGCGGTGCGGGCCCGGGCCGCCGACCCTGAGGGCCGTGTCATCCGGTCGGCGGAGACGGCGGACCCGCAGCCCGTGACCGGGTCCGGGGCCGCGTCCGCGCAGACCGACGGCCGCCGCGACCTCGTCCGCATGTCCGACGCGCTGCGTCACTCGCCGGTCGTCGCGGCCGTCCGGGGCCGGGCGGACGCGCCGACCGGACCGGAGAACGGCGCCCGCGAACGAACCGGCTGACCCCGCTCCGGCGTTCCCCGGGCCGGCCCTCAGGTCGCGCTGCGTTCGCTCGCCTCGCGCAGGTCCCGTTCCAGCGAACGGTTCCGGGCGGTGTCCGGCTGCCCCGCCGCCGTACCCGGGCGTCCGGCGCGCAGCAGCTCGCGCCAGCGCTCGCGGCTCCAGTCGGCCGGACTGGTGGTGGTCGTGAACTCCTCGACCAGGGCGAGAAAACGCGCCGGATCGCTGTGGAACGGGAAGTGGCCGGCTCCCTCGAAGATCTCCAGACGACTGCCCGGCATGGCCGCGTGCGCCCCATGGGCGTGCCGCACCGGCACCACGCTGTCCCGGTCTCCCCAGAGCAGCATGGTGGGCATGCCCTCGGTGAGATAGCAGCGGTCGAGCATGGTGACCGCCTGGCCGCGCCAGTCGACCACGGCCCGCAGGGTCCGGACGAACGCGCTGCGGGAGGTCGCGTCGGGAAGCGCGTCCACGAGGTGCACCAACTCCGGTGCGTCCTGGGCCAGATCGGCGTCGAGCAGCCGCATCAGCCGCAGGAAGAGACCCACGTTCAACCGCATGCCGGGCAGGCGCAGCAGGGACAGCATCAGATGCGCGCCCGGCAGCGACACGGCACGCAGGACGGGGTTGACCTCGCCGCCGACTCCGCCCGCGCTGACCAGGATCAGCCGCTCGGTGCGCTCGGGGAACTGGTAGGCGAACTGCATCGCCACTCCCCCGCCCAGCGAGTGCCCGACCAGTGTGGCGGACTCGATGTCGAGCGTGGCCAGCAGATCGCGCACGCCGTTGGCGTAGGCGGCCACCGAGTAGTCGGCGCGCGGCTTGTCGGAGGCGCCGTGACCGAGCAGGTCGGGCGCGATGACGGTGTGGGTGCGGGCGAGGTCGGGGATCAGCTCCGCCCAGGTCGCCGAGGAGTCGCCTATGCCGTGGATCAGGACGAGCGCCGGGCCCTGTCCCGCCATCCGGTAGGCACGCCGGTAGCCGTGCACGAGGCGGTGATGCAGACGCAGTTCTCCGTCACCGACGGAACGCAGTCGCGCGGTGCGCCGCGGCTGCCGGGGCTGTACGTCGACCACGGGCCGGACCTCCCGTTCCCAGGCCGCCGTGAGGGCGGCACCCGAGCCGCCTTCGCGGCGGCCTGCGAGGCCGTCCCGCGGGCGGCCCCAGACTCTTCCCTCCAGCGTAGGGGCCCTGTTCCACCTAGGGTTTCCGTGAGGTTTCGCCTCCGCTAAGCGGGCGAACCTCCCCGGCCGGAAACCGGATTGTCAGTGGCGGGCGGCAAGCTGGAGTCAGGACCAGTGTCACGACAAGCCGACCAGGGGAGCCGTCCGATGCCGACAGCCGTACTGACCGACCACGAACGCGCCGCCGTACAGGCCTATCTCCGCCTCCTCCAGACGGTACGAGCGGCTTTCGACGGCCCGACGGACGGCGGCAGGCCACCCATGGTCCCGCCCGCCGTGCTCGCCGAGACGGAACGGGCCCTGAAGGCGGCCGGCCTCGCGGGCAACGAGGACGCGTTCTTCGAACTGCTGCACTCCTGGTGCCCGGATCCGGGCTGACCGCCCGCAGGCGGCTCCGGGGCAGCGGCCGGGTGGTGGCCGGGTGGTGGCCGGGTGGTGGCGGCGTACGGTTCGGAGGCCCCGGGCGGTGGCGTCGTACGGTCAGAAGGCGGACGGCCCCGGCGACGGGACCGGTCCGGTGTGCGGGACCGTGACCGCGCTCGCGACCAGGCCGCGCCGTACGGTCCAGCGGCCCGTGAGGACCTGGACGGGAATCCCGTCCACCACGGGCCCCGGAACCAGGAGTTGAGCGCTCAGGTCTCCCGAGAGGCCGTCCGTGACGGGCGTCGGGTCGAGGGAGATGGTGATGTCCGCGCCGGAGAAGTCGAGCCACTTGCCGGTGAGCGGGAACCACGCCTTGTAGACCGACTCCTTGGCGCTGAACAGCAGCCGGTCCCAGTGGACGGCGGGGACCCGGGCGGCGAGCCGGTCCAGACGGTCCGACTCCCCGGGCAGGGCGACGGCGTCCAGGACGTCTTCGGGGAGCGCCAGATGGGGTTCGGCGTCGATGCCGAGGGAGGCGAGATCGCCGGCACGGGCGAGCGCGGCGGCGGCGTAGCCCTCGCAGTGCGTCATGCTGCCGATGACGCCCGCCGGCCACTGCGGGGCACCGCGCTCGCCCGGCAGCACGGGCCCGGGGGCCACACCCAGCTTCTCCATGGCACGCCGGGCGCAGACGCGCACGGTGGCGAACTCGCGGCGACGCTTGCCCACGGCACGGGTCAGGACCGCCAGTTCCTCGGGGTACAGACTCGCGTCCCCGGCCGGTTCGTCACCGTGGTTCTCCACGGCCACCACCGACTCCGGAAGCAGTTCCTCCATCACCGGCTTTGACCTCCATGGGCAGAATGCGGCGCAGCGTGCCCGGCGGTTCCGGTCGCGTACGCCATTCTCGCGGATAGCCCACCGACACCTCTTCGAACCGGACACCCTCGTGCCAGGTGGTCCGGGGGATGTGCAGGTGTCCGTAGACCATGGTCTCCACGCGGAACCTGCGGTGCCAGTCGGCGGTCGCCCGCGTACCGCACCACATGGCGAACTCGGGGTGCCACAGGACGTCCATCGGGTGGCGGTCCAGGGGGTAGTGGTTCACCGGGACGACCGGCATGCCCTCGGGAATCTCGGCGAGTCTGCGCTCGGTCTCGGCCACCCGGGCCCGGCACCAGTCCTCGCGGCTCGGATACGGGTCGGGGTGGAGCAGGTACTCGTCCGTGCACACGATGCCGGTCCCCTCGGCGTACGCGAGCCCCTCGGCCTTGGTGGCGCATCCCTCCGGCAGGAAGGAGTAGTCGTACAGCAGGAAGAGCGGGGCGACGACGGCGGGGCCGCCCGGACCGTTCCAGACGGGGTAGGGGTCCTCGGGGGTGACGACGCCCAACTCCCGGCACAGGGCCACCAGATGCTCGTAGCGGGCCACGCCGCGGAGCTGGACCGGATCCTTGGGATGGGTCCACAGCTCGTGGTTGCCGGGCACCCAGACGACCTTCTCGAAGCGGTCGCCGAGCGTCCTGAGGGTCCACCGGATGTCTTCGACGATCTCTCCGATGTCGCCGGCCACCAGGAGCCAGTCCCGGTCCGTCTCGGGGCGCATGTTCTCGACCAGGGCGCGGTTCTCGGCGTAGCCGATGTGCAGGTCGCTGATGGCCAGCAGATTTCCGGCACCGCCGTCTGTCGGCCGCACGCGCCACCCCCGTAGAAAGCGAATACCGACACAACAGCACACGCTCCCGCCGCCGGACAAGGAGGCCCGGTCGGGCAGGCGGGCGAATCCGTAACATCCCCGTAGCAGCATCGGGGTCCCGCGACCCTTATGATCGCCCCAACACCTCCGATCCAATCTGCTTTCGCATGCGACGGTTCGGTGTACCTCCCCTCCCCCTGGCCGGGCCCGGCCCGCTCCGCCGTGCCCGCGAACCCCGAATGGTGGCTTGCATGGGCTCTCGCGTACGCGTCTGGCTCAACCGCACGTACGCGGAGAACGTGTTCTTCATGGACCAGCTGCGAAATAACCCGCAGCACCGCGCGGTCGAGATCCACGCCACCCACGGTGACGCCGACTCCCCCGTCCTGGCCGCCGCCGACACCGCCGAGCCGGAGCCCGAGGGCCTGTCGCCGCGCGCCTACGTCGAGTACGCGCTCGACATGTGCGCACGCCGTTCCGTCGACGTGTTCGTGCCGGTCCTGCACCAGGACGCGATCGTGGCGCAGCGCGCCGAGTTCGCGGCGCTCGGGACGGCGCTGCTGGCGCCGCCGGCGGAGGCGGTCGCGGTCTTCCACGACAAGGCCGTCGCCTACCAGGCCGTGGAGGCCGTGGGCATTCCGGTTCCTCCGTGGTACCGCGTGCGCACGGTGGAGGAACTCATGACGGCGGTCGAGGAGTTGGAGGCCGCGGGCCAGCGGGCCTGCTTCAAGCCTGCGGCCGGGGCGGGCGGGGTGGGCTTCCGGGTGATCACCCGTACCCCCTTCTCGATGATGCACCTCAATGGCTTCCCGAGCGCGTACGTCCCCCTGGATCTGGTGGTGGAGGCGCTGCGCACGTCCGACGAGCCCGTCGACTGGCTGGTGATGCCGCACCTCGGACAGCCGGAGGTGTCCGTGGACTGCCTCACCGGCCCTGACGGCCGGGTCCGCATGGCCATCGGCCGCACCAAGAACGGCCGTCGTCGCGGATTCACCCTCGACGACGCGTGGATCGGGCCGGCCCGGCTGCTCGCCGAGGCGTTCGGGCTGCACTATCTGTCCAACATCCAGTTCCGCATGTACGGCGACGAGCCGGTACTGATGGACGTGAACACGCGTCCGGCTGGCGGGCTGCACCAGATCGCCCAGTGCGGGGTCAACGCCCCTTGGGCGGCGGTGCAGTTGGCGCTGGGCGAGGAGACGGGCGAAGTGGTCCCGCCGTTCCTCGGACCGGACTACACCGTGGTCGCGGGACTGCGTCCGGTGCGTCCGGTGTCGCTGCCGGCGCAGCGAACCGAGCCGGGCGTGCCCACCCTGTCCGCGATGCCGGCGCAGGCCACGGAACCGGCGTCCCCGCAGCCCGTACAGTCCCCGCTGCCCGTACACCCCGTGCAGTCGATGCAGTCCATGCAGTCGGCACCGTCCGTACAGCCCACGCAGTCCGCGCAGTCCGTGGCTTCGGTGCACCCCGCGCCGGTCGAGGCGGCCGCCTCCGCCGTTCCGGCCCAGTCCGCGGCCGCCACCGCGGCGATCGCCCCCGCCTAGGCCCCGCCCGCGACCCGGCCGGGGCGGCCGGGTCACGCACTCTCCCTTTACCGGTCTGGACCAATTCCCGCGCAGTGTCTTGACAGCGCGATTGGTCCATACCAACTTGGTTGCGCACCTCTCTGCACTCCCGAACACCCCCATATCTCCAGGGAGATCGCGTGCGCATGACCATCCTCAGACGTTCCAGACATCGTTTCCTCGCCCTGCTGGGCACGGCCGCGCTGGCCCTCGCCGGCGCGGTCGCCCTGCCGGGTACCGCGGAGGCCGCCAACATCCTGTCCAACCCGGGATTCGAGACCGGCGGCCTCTCCCCCTGGTCCTGCTCCGGCAACCTGGGATCGATCGTCTCCAGCCCCGTGCACGGGGGCTCCAAAGCCCTTGCGGGGGCGGCGAGTTCGAGTGACAACGCCCAGTGCACCCAGACCGTCTCGGTCCAGCCGAACACGACGTACAGCCTCTCCGGCTGGGTGCGCGGCAGCTATGTCTACCTCGGTGTGGACGGCGGTGCCTCGACCTGGACGACGTCCCCGTCGGCGTACAGCCAGCTCACCGTCTCCTTCACCACCGGGGCCTCGCAGACCAGCGCCAAGATCTACGTCCACGGCTGGTACGCGCAGGGCACCTACTACGCCGACGACATCAGCCTCGACGGTCCCGGCGGCGGTGGCGGGTCCGACACCCAGGCACCGACCACGCCCACCAGCCTGACCTCCACCGGCAAGACGTCCTCCAGCGTGTCCCTGTCGTGGGGCGCGTCGAGCGACAACGTCGGCGTCACGGCGTACGACATCTACAGCGGCTCCAACAAGGTGCTCAGCGTGTCGGGCACGAGCGGCACGGTCAGCGGGCTGTCGGCGAGCACCGCCTACTCGTTCACCGTCAAGGCACGTGACGCGGCCGGGAACACCTCCGGGGCATCCAACTCCGTGAGTGTCACGACGAGCGCGGGCGGCGGAGGCGGCACGGGCTTCAAGCAGGCCGCTCCCTATCTGTACGAGGGCTGGGGCGATCCCCCGAACCCGACCACGGTGATGAGCGCGACCGGGATCAAGTGGTTCACGATGGCGTTCGTGCTCGACTCCGGCGGCTGCAACCCCGCCTGGGACGGAAGCCGGGCGCTGACCGGCGGTGTCGACCAGACGGCGATCAACCAGATCCGTTCCGCGGGCGGTGACATCGTTCCGTCGTTCGGTGGCTGGCAGGGCAGCAAGCTCGGCGCCAACTGCTCCTCGGCGAGCGCTCTCGCCGGTGCGCTGCAGAAGGTGATCGACGCCTACAGCCTCAAGGCGATCGACATGGACATCGAGAACACCGACGAGTTCGAGAACGAGGCCGTGCAGGCCAGGATCCTGACCGCGCTGAAGACCGTCAAGGCCAACAACCCCGGCCTGAAGACGATCGTCACCTTCGGCACCTCGACGACCGGCCCGACCTACTACGGCAACCGGCTCATCGAGCAGGCGCAGTCGCTGAACGCGAACATCGACGTCTTCACCATCATGCCGTTCGACTTCGGCGGCGGCTCCGACATGTACGGCAACACGGTCAACGCGACCGAGGGGCTGAAGACCAAGCTGAAGTCGACGTTCGGCTGGGACGACGCCACGGCCTACTCGCACATCGGCATCTCCGGCATGAACGGACTGTCCGACCAGCAGGAGAACACGACTCCGGCGATCTGGACCTCGATCCGTGACTGGGCGAACAGCCACCACATCGCCCGGCTCGCCTACTGGTCGGTCAACCGCGACCGGTCCTGCCCCGGAGGCGGCGTGGTGAGCAACTGCTCCGGCATCAGCCAGAGCACCTGGCAGTTCACGTCGATCACGGCCGGCTTCACGGGCTGACGTCGACGGAGTGAACACGGCGGGCCGCCCGGGGAATCGGGGCGGCCCGTCGCGTCGTGCTCACGCCCCTCACACACCTCCGTGCGTCAGCCGTCGGACTCCGACGACGGGAGGTAGGCGCCCGGCACGTCCTGCGGCGCGAAGATCCGGTGCTCGCCGGGGTACGGCCGGGTCCACCCGTGCGTCTGGTACCAGGTGAAGTGGTTCATCTGCGCGGGGTTGGCGAAGTCCGGAACGGCGTTCGGCCCGCTCAGCCGCTGACGCGACTTCCAGGTGTCCCACTTCGCCGCGAGCGCCCGCTTGTCCGCCGGAACCTTCGCCGACGGCACGGGCGCCGCGGCGGGATTCTGGGGCGCCGGGGTGTCGAGACCGCAGGAGGGCGCGGTCTTGAGGCCGTCGGTCAGCGAGGTCCGGTTGGGCAGCGCCGTGAACGGCGTGTAGTCGGGGTGCCGGGTGAAGGCGGCGCGCATCGGAGTGGCCGCGCTGTCCTTCTGGTTCATGGGGTGGACGCCGAGGATCTGCTCGATGGTCCGGATCAGCGTGATCTGCGAGTAGTAGTGACTGTCGACGACGCCTCGCCGGGCCCAGGGGCTGATGATCTGGATCGGCGCGCGGTGGCCGTCGACGTGGTCGAGGCCGGCCTGGGAGTCGTCCTCGACGACGAAGACCGCCGAGTCCTTCCAGTACGCGCTGTGCGAGATCTCGTCGACGATCCTGCCGGTGGCGAGGTCGTTGTCCGCGACCTGGGCGACCGCGTTCGCGGGACCGCCGGTGTGGTCGCTGGAGAGCCAGAACATGTTCAGGTTCGCCGGACCGTTCTTCTCGAAGTCACGCTTCCAGATCTCCTCCCGGTAGATGTCCGGGACGCTGGTGTCGAACTTCGCGAAGCCGTGTACGGACACGTCGTTCAGCGACGGGATCGGCGAGGACGAGTTCAGTGTGTACGCGGTGTCCTGTCCCGTCGACGTCATGTTCCGGGAGTCGCAGTACAGGTTCTGCCAGGTGGCGCCGGCCGGCTTGGTGAGGAACTGCTGGAACTCGCCGAAGTCCCGGGCCGAGTTGCCCGCGGCCTGCGCGCCGGTCCACAGGAAGCCGGTCCGCTGGTGGCCCAGGGCGTCGTCCTCGGTGTCGTAACTGCGCGCGTACTCACCGGCCGATGACTCGGTGTACTCCGGATCGTCCGCCTGCATCAGCCAGTTGTGGCCCTCGGCCGAGTTCGTGCCGATGTCGTACGTGTTGTCGTACAGACCGAACTGCCGTGCCATCGCATGCTGGTTGGGCGTCACGTTCTCGCCGAACTGGGCCAGCGACGGGTCACCGTTCCCCTCCGGGATGTCCCCGAAGACCTGGTCGTAGGTGCGGTTCTCCTTGACGATCAGGAAGACGTGCTTGATCGTCGAGGGCTCGCCGAGCCGTTGCGGGACGGGCACCGGCTTCGCGTGGCTCCTGCCCCCGGACCGGGCGACCGAGCCGCTGGTCCAGCCGTTCTGCCGGAAGACCTCGGCCGTCCGGGCCCGGACCACGCTGTCGTCGGGCAGGGTGAACCGCTGCACGCTCGACGTGGTGTCGTGGGTGCCGTGCCCGGCGGCGGTGGTGGTCCGGCGGGCGTCGACCCCACGGGTGTTGGAGACCACGACGTCCTTGCCGACGGCGGCGATCTCGGCGGGGAAGTAGTCCGTCGGGAGCAGGCCGATGTACCGGACCGGGTCCTGCGGCGACCGGTACCGGTAGACGGCCACGGCGTTGGCGCGGCCGAGCGTCACCAGCAGGTGCCCGTCGTCGGTGAGCGTCACCGCGTCGGGCTCGTAACCCACCGAGGCCTCGGGCCACGGCTGGGTCGCGATGGTCTGGACGACCTTGTTCCTGGCGGTGTCGATGACCGACACGTCGTTGGTGGCGGTGTTGGTGACGAACAGCGCCCGGCCCTTGGCGTACAGCGCGGTCGGGTGCAGGCCCACCGGGATGCTCGTGACGGCGGCGGCCGGATCCGCCGGATCGATGACGCTGACCGTGCCGGTCGTGGTCGCGGCGGTGACCGGGTCCGCGGGCACCTGGGTGTCGTACGAGTTGATGGTGGTGTCGCCCTCCCGCGCCGGGCGCCCGCCCTCGTTGCTCACGTAGAGCTTGCCGCCCACCTCGGCCAGACCGCGCGGGGCGTTGCCCACGTTCCAGCTCTGCCGGACGGTCCCGGTGGCCGCGTCGATGGCGACCACCCGGTTCTGTCCGTTGACCGCGGAGTACACGGTGGTGCCGTCGGAGGAGAACACCGCCGCGCCCACGAGCGCGTGCCTGGGCCCGTCCGCGGCGATCGGGACGAACACCGGGCTCGTGACGCCGCCGTCCGCGTTCACGGTGAACCGGGTGTAGCCGTCGGTCTGGCCGAGCCAGAGCTGTGAGCCGTCGGGCGAGTACGTCGGGCCTTCCTGGCCCACGCTGTTGCCGCCGATGCGCGGGACGGAGGACGCGGAGCTGCTGACGAGCTGCTGCACCTTCCAGCTCTTCAGGTCGACGATCGACAGGGCGCTCCCGCCGTCGGTGACCGAGGCCGCGAGATGGGTGCCGTCCGGACTGACCGAGGACGACATGATCTTCCCGTTCTGGACGACCAGCCGGTCGCCGTACGGAGCGATGTACTGGTCGCTGGAGACGACCTGGCCGCGATCGGTGACCTGGCCGACCTGGTCGGTGCCGAACTGACGTGTCTGGGCGAACGCGGCCCCCGCCGCGACGAGGGCGAGCGCGCTGATGCCCGCCGTCACCAGAGGTATGCGTCGTCCCGTGTACCCGCGAAGCGGGCTCCAACGCCCGTTCTCCGCACTCCGTCGGCGACGTGTCACGTGCATGGAGTCATCCCTTCGAGGTGGCGAGCAGGTCGACGTCACCGTCGAACTGCCACAGCGGGTTCGGTGCGTCCCCGGCCGGTGTGCGGACCAGGAAGTAGCCGTTCACCTCCTTCGGTCCGTCGCCGTCGGCCATGAAGCGGCCGTCCGGGGTGATGTCGAGCTGGTAGACGGCCGTGCCCACGCCGTCGACGCCGGGAAGGTGCCAGGTGATGACACAGCGCCAGTCGTTGCCCGGCCCCTCGGCGGCGACCTTGACGCTCCCCTTGTCACAGGTCGCCGTGGCCCTGAGCTGCGCCTCGGTGACGGCCGGGCGGTTGAGCTCGCTGGTCTGCAGCCGGTAGAGGTGGGCGAACGCCGTCGCGGCCGAGCGCTGCACCTTGTCCTGTTCGATGCCGGAACCCGTGGCCCCGGTGGTGAGCCCGATGGCCGCGGCGGTCACGGCGGCCAGTCCGACGAGCGGCAGAACGCCTCCCGTGACCGCGCCGCGGCCCGAGCCGTCGTGCGCCGCGTCGGTGAAGTCCCGCCGCATGAAGAGCAGATAGGCAGACACGGTCGCGGTCGCCGCCCACGACAGGCTGACGAGGACACCGATCAGGAGCGGGCCGAGCTGTGCGGGGCTGGTGAACAGACCGCTCCAGGCGATGAAGGCGTAGCTGGGCAGGGCGAGTCGCACGGCGACGGGGAGCGGCATCATCTGGGCGAGCTGCATCGCGAGCGCGACCAGCGCCGGCAGCAGCAGTCCCATCGGAGAGCGTCCCAGCGTGACGGACCCGAGCAGTCCCACCGCGGCGAGGGCCAGGGTCGGGGCGAGGACGCAGAGCCAGGCGAGCAGGACCTTGCCGGCGGCGTCCGCCGGGGTCAGCAGGTGGCCGTCGAGGCCGACGAGCGGATGGACGCCGATCGCCACGGCCCCGCCGGCCGAGCTGGAGGCGACCAGTCCGGCCACGAGCAGCAGGACGACCGTGAGGCCGGCCAGGGTCTTCGCGACGAAGATCCGGCGCGGCGACCGGATCGCGACGAGCAGATGGCGCCAGGTGCCGAGCCGGTCCTCGGAGGCGAACACGTCACCGGCGACGACCGAGGTCAGCAGCGGGAGCGCCCAGGTGCCCGCGAAGCCGAGCATGACCAGCGGTCCGGCCCATCCGGTGGCGTGCATCCAGCGGCCGAAGAGGGTGTCGACGGGGAGCGTGCTCTGTTGGCCGACCGCGGCGACGAAGAGCGCGGGCACGATCCAGCAGGCGAGGACCAGCAGCCGTATCCGCCACTGGGAGACGAGTTTGACCAGTTCGAAGCGGTAGACGCGGCCGACCGGCACACGGGGGGCGGCGGCGCCGTCCTCGTCCGGGCCCGGCGCTTCGGGGCCGGCGTCCTCGGCGACGGTCGTGGTCATCCGCCGGTCTCCTTCTGCTCGGTGAGGGCGAGGAACGCGGCTTCGAGGGGCGACACCACGGGGGCGAGCTCGCGCAGCGCGACGCCCGCGCCCACGAGCCGAACCACCAGTTCGTCCACGGCGGGCACCAGCGCGCGTACGACGAGCACGTCGGCGGCGTGCCGTGGTGCCGCGTCGTCGACGACCCGGATCCCGGCCGTCTCCAGGGCCAGCGAGCGGGCGGCCGCCGGGTCGGAGGTGAGCAGCCGGTAGTCGAGTTCACGGCTCTCGGCGGCCAGCTTGCCCAGCGGGCCGCTGAAGACGACCCGTCCGGTCGCGAGAATGGTGACCTCGGAGCACAGGGCCTGGAGATCGTCCATGCGGTGGCTGGAGAGGACAACCGCGGTCCCGCTCGCGGCGAGCCGGTCGAGCACACCGTGCACATGGCGCTTGCCCGCCGGGTCGAGGCCGTTGGAGGGTTCGTCGAGCACCAGCAGCCGGGGCTCGGTGAGCAGCGCGGCGGCGAGGCCGAGCCGCTGACGCATCCCCAGGGAGTAGCCGCGGGCCGGGTCGTCGGCGACATCGGTGAGCCCGACCTGGCCGAGCACGTCGTCGACGCCCGCCGACCGCGCGCTCCGGCCGCGGAGTGCGGCCAGGGCGGCGAGGTTCTGCCGGGCGGTGAGCGAGGGGTAGAGGCCGGGTCCGTCGACGAAGCCGGCGACACCACCGGGGGCGGCGAGCGCCCGTCCGACCGGGGTGCCGAGGATCTCCAGGCGGCCTTCGTCGGCGACGGCCAGGCCCAGCAGCAGACCGAGCAGGGTCGTCTTGCCGGCGCCGTTCGGTCCGACCAGGCCGTGGATCTGACCGCGTGCCACATCCAGATCGACGCCGTCGAGTGCCACGACGTCGCCGAAACACTTGGTCATCCCGCGAGCCCGGACGGCGAGGGGTCTGTCCATGGGTCCCTTCCTTCGAAGCACTCGACGCACTCGAAGCACTCAGGGACCTTAGGGACGCTACACAACGCGGGCACGGACAGCCGGCTGAACACGCGGGGAACGGATCGTCAAGGCGTCGGCAAGTCCGGTGCGCGAAGCGGGCGTCATCGGGAGGGGCCCGGCACCGCCCGCCCGCGCCCGGTCCGGCTCGCTCGCTCGCGCCTAGGCCAGATAGGCGAGGCCCGGGTGTACGGACGTGTAGCCGTCGACGAGCGCGTGCGCCACGTTGACGGAGTCGACGAGGGGGTGCAGGGCGAAGGCCTTCACCGCGGTCGTACGGGAACCGGACTCGGCGGCGGAGAGCACCTCGCGTTCCACCGCCTTGACCGCGCACACCAGTCCGGTGGCGTGCCCCGGCAGCGGGTCGACGGCCACGGGATGCGCCCCGTTGGCGTCCACCAGGCACGGCACCTCGATGACGGCCTCGGCGTCGAGGACGCTCAGGGTGCCGCGGTTGCGGACGTTGAGGATCAGGGTGGTCCGTTCGTCGCGGGCGATCGCCCGCATCAGGGCGAGCGCCACCTTCTCGTAGCCGCCGGAGAGGTCGTCCTCCTCGCGTTCCCCGGCACCGGCGGCGTCCCGGTTCTCCGCCATGTACGTGGCCTCGCGCTCGGCCCGGGTGCTGTCCCAGGAGGCCAGGGCCGCCGCCTCCGGATGCTTCATCTCCTCGTAGAAACCGGCCTGTTGGTCGCGCAGGAACGCGCCGCGTGTCTTCTCGGCCCGCTGGTAGGCGCGGACGGTCTCGCGGTTGAAGTAGTAGTAGTGCAGGTATTCGTTGGGGACGGCGCCCAGGGACCGGAGCCACTGCGGGCCGAAGAGCCGGCCCTCCTCGAAGGAGCCGAGCAGTTCGGGATCGGCGAGCAGGCGCGGGAGTTCGTCGCGGCCGGCGACGCGCAGGCCGCGTACCCAGCCGAGGTGGTTGAGCCCGACGTAGTCGATCCACGCCTCGCGCGGGTTCGCGCCGAGGACCTTGGCGATCCGGCGCCCGAGGCCGACCGGCGAGTCGCAGATGCCGATCACGCGGTCACCGAGGTGACGGGACATGGCCTCGGTCACCAGTCCGGCCGGGTTGGTGAAGTTGATGACCCAGGCGTCGGGCGCGAGCCGGGCCACCCGCCGCGCGATGTCCACGGCGACGGGCACGGTGCGCAGACCGTACGCGATGCCGCCGGCGCCGACCGTCTCCTGGCCGAGGACCCCCTGGGCGAGGGCGACGCGCTCGTCCGCCGCCCGGCCCTCCAGACCCCCGACGCGGATCGCGGAGAAGACGAAGTCGGCGCCGCGCAGGGCCTCGTCGAGGTCGGTGGTGACGGTCACCTCCGGTGCGTCCGGTTCCCCGGCGGCCTGCTCGGCGAGCACGCGGGCCACGGCGGAGAGCCGTCCCGCGTCCAGGTCGTGGAGCACGACCCGCGTGACGCGGCCCTCGGCCCGGTCCCCGAGGAGTGCCCCGTACACGAGCGGGACACGGAATCCGCCGCCGCCCAGAATGGTCAGCCTCACGCAAGTACCACCTTCGCAGTTCGTACGGTGCCTCAGGCCGCGCGGCGAGGTAGCACGCCACGACCGACTGTCTCACCCCTGTCTTCCGGGAGCAGCGTGCCATCGCGCGCACGCCCCGGTCCGTCACCGCCACGTCGAGTCCCCCGGCGAGGGAACTCACGTCCCGACCGACTCGGCGGCGCGCGGCGGACCTGCCCGCCACGGGGCCGCCATCGACCCGACCCCGGGGCTTCAGAACGGCTTCATCCGGCGGCCCGGGGACCACGCCATTCTCCGACGCGTGAACGACGGAAGATCCGCCGGGCGCGCGTTCCCGCCCGGTCGTCCTCGCCCCACCGACCCAGGGACCCCACGACCATGACCGAGCAGCAACTGCCCGTCTGGGCCGATCCGTCCGTCTCCCCCACCGCGCTGGATCCGCAAGGCCTGTCACGGCGCGGACTGCTGCGCGGCGCGGGCCTGTTCGGGGCGGCCTTCGCGGTCGGCTCGCTCAGCACGCCCGCGGCGGCGTCCGGAAGACGCCACGGCGGCAGCGACCCGCGCCTCGCCTATCTCGTGGGCGACCACCACATCCACTCCGTGTACAGCCACGACGCGAAGTACACGTTCTCCCAACTCGCCCGCGCCGGAGCCGAGTACGGCCTCGACTGGATGGTCTTCAACGAACACTCCAACTTCGGTCACGCCTCCTACGGCGCGGAGCTGGAACACCAGGAGATCCTCAGGGCCCGTGCCGCGAACCCGCGTCAGCTCATCTTCCAGGGGCTGGAGTGGTACATCCCGGGCGCCGAGCACGCCACCGTCTTCGCGGCGCCGGGCCCGCACGAGGTGGACCTTCTCACCCGCTTCGAACTCGCCTACGACGGCAAGCTGCTGGGCTACACGGCGGGTTCACCGGCCCACCCCGACACAGCCCGCAACGAGGGGCACGCGGTCAAGGCCATCCAGTGGCTGGCCGAGCAGCGCCGTACCGGATATGTCGACGACGTGCTGGTCCTCGCCAACCACCCGTCACGCCTCGGGATCGACTCCCCGCACGAGATGCGCGCGTGGTGCGACGCGGCCCCCGAGATCATGATCGGCATGGAGGGCGCGCCCGGCGCCCAGGGCGGCGGCATCCCCGGCTGGGTGGGGTCGGGCCAGCAGCGCGGCGAGTACGTCAACAAGCCCTCGGAGAACTCCTTCACCGGCTACCCGGAGGGCGCGTACGTCCTGCACGGCGGCTTCGACTGGATGACGGCGACGGTCGGCGGCCTGTGGGACGCGATGCTCGCCGAGGGCCGGCTGTTCACGATCACCACCAACTCCGACGTGCACCGCGTCGTCTTCGACACATGGCGGAACGGCGACTGGGCGCCCGGAGCCGACTTCGACAACACCGGGCACGTGCCCGACCCCGTGAACACCGGGACCCAGCAGCCGGGCGGAGACTTCTGGCCCGGCCAGTTCAGCCGCACCCATGTCGGCGTGACCCGCTACGGGCACCGCTCCGTGATGGCGGGCCTGCGCGCCGGCCGGGTCTGGCTGGATCACGGCCATCTGCTGGACGGACTCGAGGTCCGCCTGAAGCGGGACCGCGACCTCGGGCCGGGCGTCACCCTGGGCGGCCGGCTCCGCGCCCGCGAGGGTGACAGGCTCACTCTCTCGGTCACCGTGACGACGGCTTCGCGCCCCAACCCCCACGGCATCCTGCCGGAGTTGGCGCATGTCGACGTGATCCGCGGTGCGGTGCGCGGCCCGGCGGTTGACCGCGACGCCTGGCGGGCTCCCGACACCCGGGTCGTCCGGACCGAAGACGTGAGCGGCCGCCGGGGGACGTACACCCTGCGCATACCGCTGACCGCCGGGGACGAGGACTTCTACATCCGGCTGCGCGGCAGCGACGGCAACAGGAACGGCGCCGGGTACCTCGGTGCGGCGGTCGACCCGCACGGCCCGATTCCGCACGTACCCGGGAACGGTGACCCGTGGGTCGACACATGGTTCTACTCCAACCCCGTGTTCGTCGCGGTGGAAGGATGCTGATGAAGCGTCGATCGTGAACTGTCACAAGCCTGTCGGGCGCGCTCTCGATCGGCTTGAGCACATCGCCGACGACGGCGGGGGAACCGGTGCGGACCGACGATTGTCACCGTCCGGCCCCTACGGCATGGTGGGTGACCACGCCCGAAACCACCCCGTCGGGGGACAGACCGCGGGGAGCCGTTCATGTCGGACAGCCGGCGCGCCGCGGAACACCGCCGAGGAACGCCCGTGTCGCCGTCGAGGAGCCATGGACACGCGGCCCGCACGCGGACCGCTCGCGGACCGGCCGGCGGGCCGGGCCCGTGACGGCCCCGTCCGCCTCCGGCCGCCTCCTCGCCGTGCTCGGCGCCTTCGACCACGAGCACACGGCGCTGTCCCTGACGGACATCAGCCGCCGGGCCGGTCTCAGCCTCACCACGGCGCACCGGCTGGTGGCCGCGCTCTCCGGGTGGGGCGCGCTGGAGCGGGACATGAACGGCGTCTACCACGTGGGCCTGCGCCTGTGGGAACTCGCGGCGCTCGCCCCGCGCGGCCTCGCGCTGCGCCAGACCGCCCTGCCGTATCTGGAGGACCTGTACGAAACGACGCACGAGAACGTGCAGTTGGCGGTCCGGGACGGCGCCGAGGTCGTCTACACCGAGTGGATCTCGGGCCGTTCCTCGGTCGGGGTCCGCATCCAGGTCGGCGCCCGCTGGCCGCTGCACGCGACGGGTGTCGGGCTCGCGCTGCTCGCGTGCGCGGAGGCCGCCTTCCAGGACGCCTACTGCGCCGGGCCGTTGGCCGCGTACACCCCGTACACGATCACCGATCCGGTCCGCCTGCGCCGCGTTCTGGCCGAAGTACGCCGGACGGGCGTCGCCGTGAGCAGGCGTCAGGTGACGGAGGACGCCCTGTCGGTGGCCGCGCCGGTGCGTGGCGCGGACGGCTCGGTCGTCGCGGCCGTGTCGCTCGTCGTGCCCGAGGCCGAGGCCCGGGTACCGGCGTTGATCCCGGCGGTGCGTCTGGCGGCGCGCGGAATCTCCCGGGCCCTCGGCTGGCGTCCGGCACCCCGCGCGGAGCCCGGCGCCTGACGTGCGCGCGGGCAGGCCCTCAGTCGGGCAGTGCCGCCAGCAGGCGCCGGTCGCGTGGCGCGTGGCCGCGGTCGAGGCGGGTGTCCAGGAGGCGCCGGGCGGCCTCGCAGCGGCCCGCCGCCACGAGGGCGTACAGCAGTGTCTCCTCGACGACCTCGCGCTGGGCCGCGCTGCCGCCGACCCGGGCGAGGACCGGCAGCAGGGCGTCGAGCCCCCGGGCCGCTTCGTGGAAGCGCTCCTCGACGAGCGCGGCGAGGGCCTCGCACAGCGGGACGACGACCTCCCGCTGCACCGGATCGGCGCCGGCCGCGGGGTCGCGCAGCCGGCGCAGTCCCGCCATGTCACCGGCGGCGGTGAGCGCGACGGCGGCGTGCAGCGCGGTGAAGGCGGTCGCGGGCCGTTCCACGATCTCGCGGGCGACGCTGTCGAGCACGTCCGCCGCCGGCACCCGGCCCCGCCAGCTGTCGCTGATCCGGGCGCGCCACAGCAGCGACCCCGAGTCGACCAGGGCGCGTACACCGGTCACCCGTCCGGGCGCGAGCTGGGCGAACCAGCGTCGGCGGACGGCGGCGGGATCGTCCAGGGCCAGTTCGTGCAGGGCGATGTGCCAGGAGAAGTGGGCACGGTGGACGGCGCCCCGTCCGTGCCCGGACACCCAGGCGTCCAGCCAGTCACGGCCGGACTCGTGGGCTCCCGACTCGTAGTGGACGTGGGCGAGGGCGTGCACGGCGTGGCCGGAGGCGGGCTCGGCGTCCAGCGCGCGACCGGCCAGCTCGGCCGCCTCGTCGTGGCGACCCTGGTCCTGGCGCAGGAAGGCGAGGAGCGAGGCCGGGAACCAGTGACCGTCGTAGGCGGGCAGGGAGCGCTCGACCAGGTCCGACGCGTGGGTGGTGTCGAAGTCGTTGACGCCGGAGAAGGCGATGGTGGGCACCGCCACGGCGAGCGCCAGCGCGTCGGCTGGGTGGGCGGCCAGATGCCCGAGCAGGGTACGGGTACCGGTGTCCGGGCTGTCGCCGTGCACGCGCCTGCTCACCACGTCGACGAAGGAGCGTTCGCGCGCGTCGGCCCGTTCCCGCGCGCACCGCTGTGCGTCGGCCAGTGCTCGCGGTACGTCGACGTCGGCGCCGCACTCGTGGCCGAGCAGGGCGAGAGCCGCGTGCCCGAGCGCGAAGCCGGGGTCGAGGGCGACGGCGCGCGCGAAGGCGTCCTCGGCGCCGCCCCTGACCTTGAGGACGCGTTCGAGGCCGGTGCGGTGGGCGGCCGCCGCCTCGGCATGGGTGGACAGCGGGAGCCCGTACGCGTCGAGGGGCCGGCGGCGCGTGGGACGTCGCCGGGGAGTCAGGGGCGCGAGCAGCTGCTCGGCCAGTTCGGCGGCCTGGACCCGGATCTCGGGGATCGCGGTGGTCTCCCACAGCTCACCGCGGCGTGGAGCGCCCAGGGTGAACACCGCGAGCCCGGCGCTGCCCTCGGCGTCGAGGAGCCGGCCCTCACGGGTCGTGACACCGAGGCCGAGCGGGCCGGGCACGGCGGCGCCCGTGTCGAACAGCGAGGCCCACAGGGGGTCTTCGGGGCGCGGACCCGGTCCGGTGCAGTCGATCACCCAGCCTGCGGCGACGCGCCGCCCGTCGGAGAGCGTGATCAGCTCGGAGCCGTCCGGGCGGGCGACGGCGTCGGTGATCCTGCCGGTGTGGACACGCAGGCGGCGGGCCGTGCGGGCGCGGTCCAGCGACTCGGCCGTCGTCGGGGCCATCCGGTGCCGGTGGGTGTTCCAGAGCGCGCCCTCGCCGCGCAGGAAGGCGGCGCGTTCCTCGGGTGTGAGGCTGCGCCACAGGTGCGCGGTGTGCGGGCGCAGGCTGTCGAGCGCGGGACGCCAGTCGCCGTGGGCGCGCAGGGCGCGGCCGATGTGGCGGTAGACGGCCCGGCGCAGCGTGGACAGGGTCGGCGCGTCGAGCCCTTCGGGCGGGACCATCGCGGGTGCGGGATCGAGGGCGTGCGGCTGTGGCAGCAGTCCGGTGCGCGAGACGGCGTGGACGGTGCGTCCGGGGCGGTCGAGGCTGAGCGCGAGGTCGACGGCCGTGAGCCCGGTGCCCACGAGCAGGACGTCGTCGCTCGCGCCCGTTCGCGCGCGGTCGGCGGGTTCGGCGAGCGGTCCGTCGAGCGCGCCGGGCACCCAGGGTGAACCGATGAACCGTCCGGAGGTACGGAGTCGGGGCGGGGCCCAGGCACTGGTCGTGGCGGCCGGTCCGGTGGCGAGGACGACGCCGTCGGCGACGAGGCCGCGCCCGTCGGCCAGCCGCAGCTCCAGCCCTCCGTCCGGGACGGGGACGCAGGCCTCCGCCCCGGTGCGCAGCCGGCGCACGGTGACCGTGCCGTGGGCGTGGACGATCGCCCGGGCCAACGTGTCGGCGAGGTAGGCGCCGTACCGGTAGCGGGTGGCGAAGTCGGCCGCCCTGACGGTGGGTTCGCCGTGCCGGCACAGCCAGCGGGTGAAGTGGCCGGGGTCGTCGGGATAGCAGCTCATGCCGCCCGCGGGCACGTTCAGCCGGTGCCGGGGATCGGTGGTGGCGTACGCGGTGCCGCGCCCGGCTTCGGGGGCGGGGTCGACCAGGAAGAGGTCGAGCGGGGTGCGGCGGCGGGTCGCCGTCTCGCAGAGCTGCACGGCGGTGAGCGTGCCGGCGGCACCCACTCCGACGATGGCCAGGGTGTGCCTCTCACGGGCTGGACTCACTGATGCCTCCGGCGTGGGTCGTCGCGGATCCGGCACGCGGAACTCCTCCTTCACGCTTGTGGCCGAAGAAGCCGGAGAGCCGGAGAGCCGGAAAGGGCCCCGGGAACGCGGATCTCACGGAAATCTCAGGGAGCGGGCTGGGCACTTCATACTCTGTTCACAATTCAGAGCGGCCCGGCAACCGTGGATTCAGGCCGTCTCTCCGGGTGTCTTCACCGGAATCTCAGGCTGGGGCAGCCGGATTCAAAGAATCAACCCAGGGAAGTCCCGCAGGATGCACCGGCAGTGATGGTGAGCGAAAGACATGAGGAAAGGCGTTCCGTGGGCGTCCCTGAGATATCGAATCGGCCCGAGTCGGCACCGCGGGACCCGGGGTGGATACGACGGCGTCCGGGACGTCCGGCCTGGTCACGGCGCGGAGTCCTCGCGGCCGTCGGGTCGGCCGTCCCGGCCCTCGCGCTGAGTGGGTGCGGCGGCCCGGCGGGCGCCGCCGAAGGGAAGGACACGAAGGCGGCGGGGGCCGGGGCGAAGGCGAAGTCGCAGGTGAAGACGCAGGTGAAGACGCCGACGGTCACCGTCTCCCCGGCGGACGGTACGAAGAGGGCCGGCTTCACCGCTCCGGTTGTGGTCTCCGTGACGGACGGCACGCTGTCGGCGGTCGAGGTGTCCGGCAACGACGGTTCCACCCTGGCCGGATCCTTCAACGACGACCGTACGCGCTGGACCTCGGCCGGCAATCCGTACTCGGGCACCAAATACACGGTGACGGCGAAAGCGACGGGCGCCGCGGAGCACACCGCGACGTTCGTCACGAAGTCCCCTGGCGAGACGTTCGCCGGCTATTTCACGCCGGAGGCGAATTCGACCTCCGGCGTCGGTATGCCCGTGTCGATCAACTTCACCCACGCCGTGACGGACCGGGCCGCGGTGGAAAAGGCCGTCACGGTGACCGCGGAGCCCGCGGTCGAGGTGGTCGGTCACTGGTTCGGGAACACCCGGCTCGACTTCCGTCCCGCCGAGTACTGGGCGGCCGGCACGAAGATCACGCTGAGTCTGCGCCTCAAGGACGTCGAGGGCGGGGACGGCGTCTACGGCGTCCAGTCCAAGGACGTCACCTTCCACATCGGCCGCCGCCAGGTGAGCACCGTCGACCTCGCGAAGAAGACCATGACCGTCGAGCGGGACGGGACGACGCTCGCGAGCTACCCGGTGAGCGGCGGCGCCCCGGCGCACACCACGTGGTCCGGGATCATGGTGATCAGCGAGCGGTTCAAGGAGACCCGGATGGAGTCCTCCACGGTCGGGCTCGGCGACGAGTACGACATCGCCGACGTGCCGCACGCCCAGCGCCTGACCACCTCGGGCACCTTCATCCACGGCAACTACTGGGCCGCGCCCGCGGTCTTCGGCGCCAGCAACACCAGCCACGGCTGCGTCGGCCTGCACGACACGAAGGGCGCGAACGACGGCTCCGTGCCGGGCTACCGGTTCTACGAGAGTTCGATGCTCGGCGACGTGGTGGTCGTCCGGAACTCGGGCGAGCGGACCGTCGAAGCGTCGAACGGTCTGAACGGCTGGAACCTGTCGTGGGCCGACTGGAAGTCCGGCAGCGCCCTTTGAAGGTCAGGCCCACTGAGCGGACTTCAACTACCCGCCGTGGGGCGCTCATCGGGCCTTCTTCCTTCCTTCACGGCGTGAACTCCCTTTTGGCGTAAGGACTTTCTCGGCTTCACCTCTTGACGACCGGAGTGACAGAGAGCACATTGGCCGCGCACCTTTTTTGAGAGCGCTCTCAAGGTCTCGTGGGAGCGCTCCCCCACCCGCGCACCCCACACTCCGTACGCGAAGAGGCACCCATGAGTGAAACTTCCGGCACACCAAGACGCGGCTCGGTCCGACGCGTCCTCATCGCCGTGCTCAGCACCTTGAGCCTGGCGGCGGCCGCCGCGACCGCGGCCACCCTCCCGGCCAACGCGTCCGCTCCCCCACCCCCCTCCGGCTGGTCCCAGGTCTTCGTCGACGACTTCACCGGGACGGCCGGAAGCGGCGTCAACACCGCCAACTGGCAGTACACGACGGGTACGAGCTACCCGGGCGGGCCGGCCAACTTCGGTACCGGCGAGGTCGAGACGATGACCTCCAGCACCAGCAACGTCGCCCTGGACGGCAGCGGCAACCTGCTGATCACTCCGCGCCGTGACGCCTCGGGCAACTGGACCTCGGGCCGCATCGAGACCAAGCGCACCGACTTCGAGCCCCCCGCCGGGGGCAAGCTGCGCATCGAGTCGCGGCTGCAGATGCCGAACGTGACCGGCGCCGCCGCCAAGGGCTACTGGCCCGCCTTCTGGGCACTCGGCGCGCCGTATCGCGGCAACTACCAGAACTGGCCGGGCGTCGGCGAGCTGGACATCATGGAGAACGTCCAGGGCCTCAACACCGAGTGGGCCACGATGCACTGCGGCACCAGCCCGGGCGGCCCGTGCAACGAGACCAGCGGCATCGGCAACAACACGCCCTGTACCGGCACGACCTGCCAGGCGGGCTTCCACACCTACGCGATGGAGTGGGACAGGTCGACGAGCCCCGAGGAGGTCCGCTTCTACCTCGACGGCGTCAACTTCCACACGGTGAAGGCGAACCAGGTCGACGCGACCACCTGGGCGAACGCCACCAACCACGGCTACTTCGTCATCCTGAACGTGGCGATGGGCGGCGGCTTCCCGGGCGCCTTCGGCGGCGGCCCCGACAGCGGCACGGAACCCGGTCACCCGCTCGTCGTCGACTACGTCCAGGTGCTCCAGGCGGCCGGCAGCGGTGGCGGTGGCACCACTCCGCCGCCCACCGGCAACCGTGACGCCTACAGCGCCATCCAGGCCGAGTCCTACGACAGCCAGTCCGGTGTCGTCAGCGAGACCACGACGGACACCGGCGGCGGCCAGGACATCGGCACCATCGCGAACGGCGACTACGCGCTCTACAAGGGCGTCAACTTCGGCTCCTCGGCGGCCACCCAGTTCTACGGCCGGGTCGCGAGCGGCGCGGCGGGCGGGGTCAGCGGTCTGGTCGAGGTGCGCCTCGACAGCCGTACGAGCACACCGGTCGCGAGCTTCGCGCTGGCCAACACCGGCGGCTGGCAGTCCTGGAGGACCGTACCGGCGAACCTGAGTTCCGTGACCGGAACCCATGACGTCTATCTCACCTTCACCAGCGGCCAGCCGGCGGACTTCGTGAACGTCAACTGGTTCGACTTCGGGCACTGACAAGGGAGGTGACGGGCGGTCACTCGCCCTCCGGTCGTCACCGACAGGAGAGACGACGGGCGGCCACCCGTCGCGGAGCCGAGCGGGACGGACCTACACGGTCCGTCCCGCTCAGCGCAGTTCGGTCCGGAAGGCCACCGGGGTCGCCCCCGTGTGCTGGTGGAAGAACTTCGAGAAGTTGGCCGAGTCGGGGAAGCCGACGGCGGCCCCGACACGCCCGATCGGCATGTCCGTGTGGGCGAGGAGCCGCTTGGCCTCCAGGACGACCCGCTTGTCGATGAACCCCTTGGGTGTCTGGCCGGTGGCGGCCCGCACGGCGCGCACCAGGGTGCGGCGCGAGTATCCGAGGGCGTCGGCGTAGGCGCTGACGCTGTGATTGACGGCGAAGTCCTTCTCGACCGCGTCCCGGAAACGCGTGAACGTGGTGTCCGTGTGCTCGTGGGTCGCCTCGGCGGAGCTCGCCGCCAGGTGGGCGAGGCGCAGCAGGAACGCGGTGAGCGAGTGCCGCAGCACCGCGGTGTGCAGACTGAGCGGCAGCGTGGTCGTGTCGACGTACTCGCGCTCCAGTTGGGTCAGCGCGTGTTCCAGCGCGGCCAGCCGGTCGGCGTCGGGGCGCAGCAGCGGGGGCAGGTCGTAGCGGTAGAGGCCGGTCGCCTCGACGGTCGCACGGGGCAGGAAGCCGGGCTGCATGGTCAGGACGGTGCCGCGGTAGGGGTCGGTGCTGGAGAAGCGGTGCACCTGGCCGGGCCGGATCCACAGGAGGTCGCCCGCGCGGGCCTCGTACTCGGCGAAGTCGACCATGTGCCGTACGGGCCCCTCGCGGAAGAGCATCACGACGTGGAAGTCGATGCGGTGCACGCGTTCCAGCGGGGCGTCGGCGTGCCAGGTGCGTCCGGTTCCCATCGCGCCGACCTGCATGCCCACGCCGGACAGGCTCAGATCGGCCGGAAACGGAAAGGTCCTGATCCCGTCCCGGCCGCTCTCACCGCCGGTGCCGCCTTGGGTGGTTCTGTCGTTCATGTCCTTCTCGCGTCGGCTCGCCACGGCTCCATGTGTCCCACTTTCACCGAAGGCTGACACACGGGCACCTTCCCCAGCAAAAGTCTGACTTTTAGGTTTGAAGGCACAGACCTTGTTTCAGCGCATCCCGTGAGGACTTCTTGAAGATGAGTACGCAGAGCTCCGACGGCTTCACCTGGACCGAGCTCGACCGCCGCGCCGTCGACACCGCCCGCCTTCTGGCCGCCGACGCCGTGCAGAAGGTCGGCAACGGTCACCCCGGGACCGCGATGAGCCTGGCCCCGGCGGCGTACACGCTCTTCCAGAAGGTGATGCGGCACGATCCGGCCGACCCGGAGTGGACGGGCCGCGACCGCTTCGTCCTCTCCCCCGGCCACACCTCGCTGACCCTCTACACCCAGCTCTTCCTGTCAGGTTATGAACTCGGCCTCGACGATCTGAAGGCGTTCCGCACCCACGGGTCCAAGACGCCCGGCCACCCCGAGTACGGGCACACCGCGGGCGTGGAGACCACGACCGGCCCGCTCGGCCAGGGTGCCGCCAACGCGGTGGGCATGGCGATGGCGGCCCGCTACGAGCGCGGCCTGTTCGACCCCGAGGCCCCCGAGGGCGAGTCCCCGTTCGACCACACCATCTGGGCGATCGTCTCCGACGGCGACCTGGAGGAGGGCATCTCGGCGGAGGCGTCCTCGCTCGCCGGCCACCAGAGGCTCGGCAACCTCGTCTTCGTCTACGACGACAACCACATCTCCATCGAGGGCGACACGGCGACCGCCTTCTCCGAGGACGTACTGGGGCGCTACGAGTCGTACGGCTGGCACGTGCAGCGCGTCGAGCCCTCGCCCGACGGCGACATCGACGTCCACGCCCTGTACACCGCGCTCACGGCCGCGCGGGCCGAGACCGGGCGTCCGTCCCTCATCGCGATGCGCACCGTCATCGCCTGGCCGGCGCCGAACGCGCGGAACACCGAGGCCTCGCACGGCTCGGCGCTGGGCGCCGAGGAGATCGCCGCCACCAAGCGGCTCCTGGGCTTCGACCCGGAGCAGGCCTTCCAGGTCGACGCCGACGTGCTGGCCCACGCCCGTCAGGCCCTGGACCGGGGCGCCGAG
Organism: Streptomyces sp. NPDC059371; assembly: GCF_042751995.1. Classification (NCBI taxonomy): domain Bacteria; kingdom Bacillati; phylum Actinomycetota; class Actinomycetes; order Kitasatosporales; family Streptomycetaceae; genus Streptomyces; species Streptomyces sp. NPDC059371. Next base: position 108,107 of record NZ_JBHYXD010000002.1, read on the forward strand.
GCGCACGCCGGCTGGGACAAGCGGATCGGCGCGTGGCGCACCGAACGGCCCGAGAACGCGAAGCTCTTCGACCGGATCGTCGCAGGCCAGCTTCCCGAGGGATGGGAGAGCGTGCTGCCGGTGTTCGAGGAGGGCGGGTCCGTCGCCACCCGCGCCGCGTCCGGCACGGTCCTGAAGGCGCTCGGTGGCGTGCTCCCCGAGCTGTGGGGCGGCTCCGCCGACCTCGCCGGCTCGAACAACACCACGATCGACAAGACCTCCTCCTTCCTCCCGGCGGACAACCCGCTGCCGGAGGCGAACCCGTACGGCCGCACGATCCACTTCGGTATCCGCGAGCACTCCATGGCCGCGGAGATGAACGGCATCGCGCTGCACGGCAACACCCGTATCTACGGCGGCACCTTCCTGGTGTTCTCCGACTACATGCGCAACGCCGTCCGCCTCTCCGCCCTGATGCAGCTCCCGGTGACGTACGTGTGGACGCACGACTCCATCGGTCTCGGCGAGGACGGCCCCACCCACCAGCCGGTCGAGCACCTGGCCTCGCTCCGGGCCATCCCCGGCCTCAACATCGTCCGTCCCGCGGACGCCAACGAGACGGCCGTCGCCTGGGCCGAGATCCTCAAGCGGCACGCCACGAACCCGGCTCCGCACGGTCTGGCCCTCACCCGTCAGGGCGTACCGACCTACCCGGCCAACCCCGACGCGGCGCGCGGCGGTTACGTCCTGCGGGACGCCTCCACCGGGACCCCGGACGTCCTCCTCGTCGCGACCGGATCCGAGGTGCAGCTCGCCGTCGCGGCGCGTGAGCTGCTGGAGGCCGAGGGCGTGGGCACCCGCGTGGTGTCGATGCCGTCCGTCGAGTGGTTCGAGGAGCAGTCCCCCGAGTACCGCGCGAGCGTCCTTCCGCCGTCCGTGAAGGCCCGCGTGGCGGTCGAAGCCGGGATCGGGCTGACCTGGTACCGGTACGTCGGTGACGCCGGACGCATCGTCTCGCTGGAGCACTTCGGCGCCTCGGCCGACGCCGGGACCCTGTTCACCGAGTTCGGCTTCACCCCCGAGAACGTCGCCGCCGCCGCGCGGGAATCTCTTGCCGCAGTCCGCGGTTGATCCGTTCGCACAAAGGAAGATGATCACTGTGACCGAAGCAACCGCGCCCGCGGTAATCCTGAAGCGCCTCTCCGACGAAGGCGTCTCGATCTGGCTCGACGACCTCTCCCGCAAGCGGATCGAGTCCGGCAACCTGGCCGAACTCGTCGCGACCCGCCATGTGGTGGGCGTGACCACCAACCCGTCCATCTTCCAGGCCGCCATCGGCTCCGGTGAGGGCTACGAGCAGCAGCTCGCCGACCTCGCCGTGCGCGGGGTGACGGTCGACGAGGCCGTCCGGATGATGACGACCGCGGACGTGCGCGCCGCCGCGGACATCCTGCGCCCGGTGTACGAGGCGACCGGCGGACGGGACGGCCGGGTCTCCATCGAGGTCGACCCCCGGCTGGCCCACGACACCACCGCGACCATCGCCGAGGCCAAGCAGCTCGCCTGGCTGGTCGACCGCCCGAACGTGATGATCAAGATCCCGGCGACGAAGGCCGGCCTCCCGGCGATCACCGAGGTCATCGGCCTCGGCATCAGCGTCAACGTCACGCTGATCTTCTCCCTGGAGCGCTACCGCGAGGTCATGGACGCCTATCTGGCGGGCCTGGAGCGGGCGCTGGCCGCGGGCATCGACCTCACCGGCATCCACTCCGTCGCCTCCTTCTTCGTCTCCCGCGTCGACAGCGAGATCGACAAGCGGCTCGCGAAGACCGGCACGGACGAGGCCCTCGCGCTCAAGGGCAGGGCCGCGCTCGCCAACGCGCGACTGGCCTTCGAGGCCTACGAGGACGTCTTCGGCTCGGTCGACGGCTCGGCGCGAGGCGGCGACCGCTGGACCGCGCTCGCCCCGGCCGGGGCCCAGAAGCAGCGTCCGCTGTGGGCCTCCACGGGCGTCAAGGACCCCGCGTACAAGGACACCCTGTACGTCGACGAGCTGGTCGCGCCCGGCACGGTCAACACCATGCCGGAGGGGACGCTGAACGCCACCGCGGACCACGGTGACATCCACGGCGACGCGGTGACCGGCGGTTACCCTCAGGCGCGTGCCGATCTGGCCGCGGTCGAGGCGCTCGGGATCTCGTACGACGAGGTCGTCGGGCAACTGGAGGACGAGGCCGTCGCGAAGTTCGAGGCGGCCTGGGAGGACCTCCTCGACGCGGTGGCGACCTCGCTGCGCGGCAAGGGAGCTGAAGGGGAATGACCAAGGGTGAGGCGCTTTCCGACGGCGACCCGAAGGATGCGGCCGCCGCGCCGCAGGGATCCGGTGACCAGGCCGTGGAACAGGACGGCCTGACGCACGGAGCCCCGGCCGAGGCGCTCGGCGTCCCGGGGGCCGGGGTCCTCGCCGACGCGCCCGGCGACTCGGCGGCCGAGGTCCTCGCCCAGGCGCTCGGTGTGGCGGCCGACCGGGACAATCCGCTGCGCGACCCGCGCGACCGCCGGCTCCCCCGGATCGCGGGCCCCTCCGGCCTGGTCATCTTCGGTGTCACCGGTGACCTGTCCCGCAAGAAGCTGATGCCGGCCGTGTACGACCTGGCCAACCGGGGTCTGCTGCCGCCGGGCTTCTCGCTCCTCGGGTTCGCCCGCCGCGAGTGGGAGGACCAGGACTTCGCGCAGGTGGTGCACGACTCGGTGCGCGAGCACGCGCGGACCGAGTTCCGCGAGGAGGTCTGGCAGCAGCTCGCCGAGGGCATGCGGTTCATCCCCGGCGACTTCGACGACGACACGGCGTTCAAGCAACTGAGCGCGGCCGTTGACGAGTTGGACGCATCCCGGGGCACCAGCGGCAACTACGCCTTCTACCTCTCCGTACCGCCGAAGTTCTTCCCGAAGGTGGTACGGCAGCTCAAGAGGCACGGTCTGGCGAGCGCTCCCGAGGGATCCTGGCGGCGCGCGGTGATCGAGAAGCCGTTCGGTCACGACCTGGCGAGCGCCCGCGAGCTGAACCGGATCGTGCACGACGTGTTCGACCCGGACCAGGTGTTCCGGATCGACCACTACCTCGGCAAGGAGACCGTCCAGAACATCCTGGCGCTCCGCTTCGCCAACCAGATGTACGAGCCCGTCTGGAACCGGTCGTACGTCGACCACGTCCAGATCACCATGGCCGAGGACATCGGCATCGGCGGCCGGGCCGGCTACTACGACGGCATCGGCTCCGCCCGGGACGTGATCCAGAACCACCTGCTCCAGCTCATGGCGCTGACCGCCATGGAGGAACCGGCCGCCTTCGACGCCGAGTCGCTGCTGGCCGAGAAGCTCAAGGTCCTCAGGGCCGTGAAGCTGCCGGAGAACCTGGGCGAGCACACCGTACGCGGCCAGTACGCGGCGAGCTGGCAGGGCGGCGCGAGGGTGCGCGGCTACCTCCAGGAGGACGGCATCGACCCGGCGTCGACGACCGACACCTACGCCGCCGTCAAGCTCCAGGTCGACAACCGCCGTTGGGCGGGTGTCCCCTTCTACCTGCGGACCGGCAAGCGGCTGGGCCGCCGGGTCACCGAGATCGCGGTCGTCTTCCAGCGCGCCCCGCACTCCCCGTTCGACTCCACGGCCACCGAGGAGCTCGGCGCGAACGCGATCGTCATCCGCGTCCAGCCCGACGAGGGCATGACCGTGCGCTTCGGATCCAAGGTGCCGGGTACCTCCATGGAGATCCGGGACGTCACCATGGACTTCGCGTACGGCGAGTCGTTCACCGAGTCCAGCCCGGAGGCGTACGAACGGCTGATCCTGGATGTCCTGCTCGGCGACGCCAATCTCTTCCCCCGCCACCAGGAGGTGGAAGAGTCCTGGAAGATCCTCGACCCGATCGAGGGGTACTGGGAGAGCCACGGCACGCCCGCGCAGTACCCCTCGGGCAGTTGGGGCCCGGAGGAAGCCGACGAGATGCTCGCACGAGACGGACGGAGCTGGCGCAGGCCATGAAGATCGACCTGACCGACACCACGGCAAGCAAGATCAACAAGGCGCTCGTACGGGGGCGCCGTGCCATCGGCACCCCCGCCGTGGGCATGGTCCTGACGATGGTCATCGTCACCGACGAGGAGAACGCGTACGACTCCATCAAGGCGGCCGAGGAGGCATCGCGGGAGCACCCCTCGCGCACCCTCGTCGTCATCAAGCGCGTCGCCCGCACCCCGCGCGACCGCACCAACTCCCGCCTCGACGCCGAGGTGCGCGTCGGCTCGGACGCGGGCACCGGCGAGACGGTCGTCCTGCGGACGTACGGCGAGGTCTCGGACCACGCCGACTCGGTGGTCCTGCCGCTGCTGCTGCCGGACGCCCCCGTCGTCGTCTGGTGGCCGGTGGACGCGCCCGCCAATCCGGTCAAGGACCCGCTGGGCGCCCTCGCCCAGCGCCGGATCACCGACATGTACGCCGTCGAGACACCGCTCCAGGCGCTGGACGCCCGCGCCGCCTCGTACGCGCCGGGCGACACCGACCTGGCCTGGACCCGGCTCACCCCCTGGCGTTCCATGCTGGCGGCGGCCCTCGACCAGGCCCGTACGAAGGTGATCTCGGCGACCGTCGAGAGCGAGGCGCAGAACCCGAGCGCCGAACTGCTGGCCCGCTGGCTGGAGGCCCGCCTCCGGGTCAAGACCGACCGTGTCGTCACCGCGGGCCCCGTGGTGACCGCCGTCCGGCTCGGCACCGAGAACGGCGAGATCGTCATCGACCGCCCCGAGGGCCCGCTGGCGACCCTGTCCCTGCCGGGTCAGCCCTCCCGCACCCTCGCGCTGAAGGTGCGGTCCACCTCCGAGCTGATCGCCGAGGAACTGCGCCGCCTGGACGCGGACGAGATGTACGCCATCGCCCTGCGCGGCGAGGCCCCCAAGGAGACCCCCCGTGTCTGACTACCCCAAGCCCACCCGCCGTCCGGAGTGGGTGGCCCTGGAGGACCACCGCGCGACCGCGCTGCTCCACCCGCGGCTGCGTGACCTGTTCGCCGCCGACCCCGCGCGCGCCGAGCGCCATGTCGTGCGGGTCGGCGATCTGCGGATCGACTACTCCAAGCACCTGATCACCGACGAGACCCTGGCCCTGCTCCAGGAACTCGCCGTCGCCACGGACGTGTTCGGGCTGCGGGACGCGATGTTCCGGGGCGAGAGGATCAACACGACCGAGGACCGGGCGGTGCTGCACACGGCGCTGCGGGCGCCGCGGGACGCGGTGGTCGAGGTCGACGGGGAGAACGTCGTGCCAGCCGTGCACGCGGTCCTGGACAAGATGGCGGACTTCGCCGGGCGGGTCCGCTCGGGCGAGTGGACCGGGCACACCGGCAAGCGCATCAAGAACGTCGTGAACGTCGGCATCGGCGGCTCCGACCTCGGCCCCGCCATGGCCTACGAGGTGCTGCGGCCGTTCACCGACCGTTCGCTGACCGTGCGGTTCGTGTCGAACGTGGACGGCGCCGACCTGCACGAGGCCGTGCGGGACCTGGACCCGGCGGAGACGCTGTTCGTCATCGCCTCCAAGACCTTCACCACGATCGAGACGATCACGAACGCCACCTCCGCGCGCTCCTGGCTGCTCGCCGGGCTCGGTGAGGAGAAGGCGGTCGCGAAGCACTTCGTGGCGCTGTCGACGAACGCGGAGAAGGTGTCGGACTTCGGCATCGACACGGCGAACATGTTCGAGTTCTGGGACTGGGTCGGCGGGCGCTACTCGTTCGACTCGGCGATCGGCCTGTCGCTGATGATCGCGATCGGCCCGGACCGCTTCCGCGAGATGCTCGACGGTTTCCACCTCGTCGACGAGCACTTCCGCACGGCTCCGGCGGAGGCCAACGCGCCTTTGCTGATGGGCCTGCTGGGCATCTGGTACGGCAACTTCCACGACGCGCAGTCGCACGCCGTGCTGCCGTACTCGCACTATCTGTCGAAGTTCACGGCCTACCTCCAGCAGCTCGACATGGAGTCCAACGGCAAGTCCGTGGACCGTGACGGCAGCCCGGTGGAGTGGCAGACGGGACCGGTGGTGTGGGGCACGCCCGGCACCAACGGCCAGCACGCCTACTACCAGTTGATCCACCAGGGCACGAAGCTGATCCCCGCCGACTTCATCGGCTTCGTCAACCCGGTCGGCGAACTGAGCGACGAACTCGCGGCGCAGCACGACCTGTTGATGGCGAACTTCTTCGCCCAGACTCAGGCGCTGGCGTTCGGCAAGACCCCGGAGGAGGTCCGCGCCGAGGGCGTGCCCGAGGAACTGGTGCCGCACAAGACGTTCCAGGGCAACCACCCCACGACCACGATCCTCGCCGCCGAACTGACCCCCTCGGTCCTCGGCCAGCTCATCGCCCTCTACGAGCACAAGGTGTTCGTCCAGGGCGCCGTCTGGAACATCGACTCCTTCGACCAGTGGGGCGTCGAACTCGGCAAGGTGCTCGCCAAGCGCGTCGAACCCGCCCTGACCGAGGGCGCCGACGTCCCCGGACTCGATCCCTCCACGGCCGCTCTCGTGGCCGCTTACCGCACTCTCCGGAAGAAGTGAACTGACAATGCAGCTCGGACTCATCGGTCTCGGCAAGATGGGCGGCAACATGCGCGAGCGCATACGCCGCGCCGGCCACACCGTCGTCGGCTACGACCGTAATCCGGACCTCGCCGACGTGCACAGCCTCGCCGAACTCGTGAGCAGCCTCGAAGGCCCGCGCGTGGTCTGGGTGATGGTGCCGGCCGGCGCCCCCACCCAGACCGTCATCGACGAACTCGGTGACCTGCTGGAGGCCGGCGACACGGTCGTGGACGGCGGCAACTCCCGCTGGACGGACGACGAGAAGCACGCCGGGGAGCTGGCGGCCAAGGGCATCGGCTTCGTCGACGCCGGTGTCTCGGGCGGAGTGTGGGGCCTGGAGAACGGCTACGCGCTGATGGTCGGCGGCGACGCCGAGAACATCGAGAAGGTGCGCCCGGTCTTCGACGCGCTCAAGCCGGAGGGCGACTTCGGCTTCGTGCACGCCGGCAAGGTGGGCGCGGGCCACTTCTCCAAGATGGTCCACAACGGCATCGAGTACGCCATGATGCAGGCGTACGCCGAGGGCTGGGAGCTCCTGGAGAAGGTCGACTCGGTCACCGACGTACGTGAGGTGTTCCGCTCCTGGCAGGAGGGCACGGTCATCCGTTCCTGGCTGCTCGACCTCGCGGTCAACGCCCTGGACGACGACGAGCACCTGGACAAGCTGCGCGGTCACGCGGAGGACTCCGGCGAGGGCCGCTGGACCGTCGAGGCGGCCATCGACAACGCCGTTCCGCTGCCCGCCATCACGGCCTCGCTCTTCGCCCGCTTCGCCTCGCGGCAGGACGACTCGCCGCAGATGAAGATGATCGCGGCGCTGCGCAACCAGTTCGGCGGCCACGCCGTCGAGTCGGCGAAGTAGGGAAGGACCATGGGCGATCTCATCCTGGTCCGCCACGGAGAGACCGAGTGGACACTGACGGGACAGCACACGAGCTGGACCGATCTTCCGCTCACCACGCACGGCGAGGAGCAGGCCAAGTCCCTCGCGCCGTTCTTCGCCGGGCGCTCCTTCGCCCAGGTCCTCACCAGTCCCCTCGGCCGCGCGGTCCGGACGGCCGAACTCGCGGGGCTGTCCGGCCCGCGGATCGACCCCGATCTGCACGAGTGGGACTACGGCGGCTACGAGGGGATCACCACCCGCGCCATCCACCGGGCCCGGCCCGGCTGGGTGCTGTGGGACGACGGGGTGCCGCCCGGCCCGGACGGCCACCCCGGTGAATCACCCCGTGAGGTGGGCGTGCGCGCCGACCGGGTGCTCTCCCGGGTGGACGCCGCGCTCTGTGACCGGCCCGGTGATGTGGTGCTGGTGGCGCACGCGCACTTCCTGCGGGTGCTCACCGCCCGCCGGCTGGGGCTGCCGCCCGAGTCGGGGCGGCTGTTCCAGCTCGCGACCGGGACCGTCAGCCGGCTGTCCACCGAACACGGGGATCCCGTGATCGCCGCGTGGAATCAACCGGGAACTTCCGTCACGGTCCACTAGTTTCCACCGTGCTGCTGTACAAACCGAGGAGCTTTCCGGTCCGCCCGCCCGGGCGGACCGGGCTCTTGACTACTTATGGAGTTCTCATGGCCCTGTGGGACCGCATCAAGGAATCCGCGTCGACGATGCAGACCCAGCTCGTGGCGAAGAAGAACGACCTCAAGAGCGGCGCCTTCCGTGACGCGAGCATGGCCATGTGCGCCCTGGTCGCGGCGGCGGACGGCGCGATCGACCCGTCCGAGCGGCAGCGTGTGGCCCAGCTCATCGCGACGAACGAGGTCCTGCAGAACTTCGACGCCGTGGACCTGCAGCGCCGTTTCGACGACAACCTGAACAAGCTGACCGCCGACTTCGCCTTCGGCAAGGTCAGCGTTCTCCAGGAGATCGCCAAGGCGAAGAAGAAGCCCGCCGAGGCGCGCGCCGTCATCCAGATCGGCATCGTCATCGGCGGCGCCGACGGCGACTTCGACAAGACCGAGCAGGCCGTCGTGCGCGAGGCGTGCTTCACGCTCGACCTGCCGCCGCACGAGTTCGACCTTTAGGGCGCCCTGGCGGTGATGGAGCCGAATGCTCTGAGGACCTCCGAAGAGCGGAGGTCCTCAGAGCCGGACGGTTACCGCGGGCTGAGGCCGGACCCCCGGGTCTGGCCGCCGGAGGCCGGCTTGATCTGGACCCAGCCGGCGGTACTGGGTACGCCCTCCTCGTTGAGGAGGAAGAGCATGTAGTAGCCGGGCGGGGCGGCGTTGGCCGACGGAGGTGCCTGCAGTTCGAGGAAGCTGCCGCTGCGGCTCTTGATCCGCAGGTCGAGGTGGCGCTGGCTGGTGTTGACCGAGTGGGTCGCGGTGGTCGGTGCCAGCAGGACGGCACGGGTGACGTCGGCGGCGGTGCTGCTGCTCACCGTGATCTTCTCGTTGTATCCGACGGACGGGTTGAACACGGTTCCGAGCTGGGGACGGCTGCCCTGCTGGAGGTAGGCCGGCTCGTAGATCTCGATACTGCCGTTCATGTCGTCGGTGATGTCGGGGTCGTTGGCGAGCTGCTGGAGCTCGTCACCGGTGACCATCACCCGGCCGTCCGGGAGCACCACGGCGTTGGAGTGGTAGCCGCGCGGCAGCCGCTGCGCCGGGCCCAGCTTCCAGTTGCCCTTCTCGTCGCGCAGTTCGATCTGGCGGTACTTCAGATCCGCGTTGGGGTTGTACGGGCCGTTGCCGTAGTCACGGATGTCGAAGGCGCCGTTGACGGTCATCAGGGTCCCGTCCGGCATGAGCAGGGTGTCGTCCTGGGTGCGGCCGAAGGCTCTCGCCTTCTCCTTGCTCCACTGGCCGCCGACCAGCTGATACGTGTTCGGGTCGTTCCGGTCCCCGCCGAGCACCAGCACCGAGTCCGGGCCCTTGAAGCCCGCCGGGAGCGGCACGGCCGAACCGTAGTTGCGCGGCATGTTGTCCGGCCGGGGTGCCAGGTCCGTCCGGGTCTCGGCGGCGGGGTCGAACTTCCACTGCTGCTCGGGGTCGCGGCCCAGGCCGTAGATCTTGCCGTCCCGCAGTGAGAAGAGGTGCGGGTAGTCCCGCTTGAACGGGGCGTCGGCCTTGAAGAGTTCCGGCGCCCAGCCCTCCGGCTTGTCCGTCTTGGCCGTGGGCACCGGCTTGTTCAGGGCGGGGAAGCGCTCGACGATCGAGGTGGGGGTGCCCCAGCCGAGCTCCGACTGGCCGGACATGATCAGCTGCCGCCCGTCCGCGCCGGTCACCACCGACGGGTACCACCGGCCGACCACCATGTCCTGGTTCTGGTACCACTTCTCCTCCCACGGGTCGAAGACGAGGGAGAGCTTGGCGCCGCTACCGCCGTTGCCGCCGAGGTTGCCGCCGAAGACGCCGAGCATCCCATTGGGCAGGAAGGAATGACCGGCGCAGAAGAACGGCGCGGGACGGGGCTGGTTGAGCCCGTCCGGCATGTTGATCACGGGCGGTGTGACCTTGGTGAACGAGCCCGGTCCTGTGCCCTTGGCCGGATCCCACAGGTAGGCGCGGCCCGCGTTCTCCTTGCCGATGGTGTCGGTCGGGGCCGGCTCCTTCTGGGGGTTGCTCTCGATACGTTCGAAGGAGAACAGCAGCACCTTGCCGGTGGGCAGCATGGCGATGTGCGCGGCGAAGTCCGGGGACTGGAATTACTCCCGGAACCTGCCGGCGTCCAGCGCGTCGAAGTCCGCGTTGACCTTGGACTGGGAGGCCGCGAGCGCCTTGAGCCGCTCGGTGCGGGTGGTCTGCGGGTACTCGCCGACGGCCTTGATGGCCTTCCTGGTCATGGCGTGTTCCTCGGCGTGCTCCTCGCCGATGACTTTCGCCTCGTCCGGGTCGGCCTTCGCCCGGTCGGCCGAGGGGGCGTCACCGCCGTGCCCGTGGGCGGCGGCCGGGCCGGACGACAGCACGGTGAGGGTCAGCGCGGAGACGGCACACGCGGAGAGCGTCGCGGACAGCATCCTTCTGGACAACGGCCCGGTCAGGTTCCTACGGGACATGGGACTCCTTGCGAGAGAGAGGGCAGGGTGCGCGGCGGTGTCGTCGCGGCCGCGCCGTGTCACCGACCCGATGGCGGGCACATGACGCGAGCACATGACTACTCACAGTGTTCAGGGCCCGGTCGCCCGCTGTCGCGTGGTGCCGGGCGGGCGAGTGACCTCCCGGCAGCCGAACGAGTCAGAACCCTTGCAGGACAGGGGTTTTGCGTCACGGCACACGCCTGCCGACAGGCCCGTCCGGCGACGCCCCCACCCCTTCATCGATCACACGGCGTAGCGTCGCGATTACTATGATCATTACATGGCATATGCGACTGTCAAGGAGGAGATGTGTCAGAACAGACCAGGCTGCGCGAGAGCGACGACATCCAGGGCGATGTGATCGCTGGCTTCAAGAAGGACCGCATGACGCTGCTCTTCCTCAAGTTCGAGGACCCCGCGCGGGCCCGTACCTGGGTGAAGCGGCTGGCATCCCAGATCTCCACCACCAGACAGGTGGCCGCCTTCAACGCGGCGTTCAGCAAGGCCAGGCAGTCCACCGGCGGCGACGACCCGCAGGCGCTGAAGGCCACCTGGACGAACGTCAGCTTCACCCACGAGGGCCTGAAGGTCCTCGTGGGCGGCAAGGACCCCCTGCCCTCGGTGCGGAAGGGCGGCACTCTGGAGGCGTTCAAGGAGGGGTCCCACAAACGCTCACTGGGCGACACCGGCGACAGCTCACCCGAGAACTGGCTGTTCGGGGACGGCAAGGGCCAGACCGTGCACGCCGTGATCACCGTCGCCTCCGACACCGCCGACGGGCTCCAGGACGCGTTGACCGCCCAGCGCGAGGCAGCCGCGCAGGCCAAGATCGTGATCGTGTTCCAGCAGAACGGCGCCACGCTGCCGGGCACCCGCCGCGGAAAGGAACACTTCGGTTTCAAGGACGGGGTCAGCGAGCCGGGGGTGACCGGCTTCGACGAGCCCGACCCGAAGCAACCGGAGTACGTCAAGGACCACCCGGGCACCCGGCTGGTCCCGCCCGGCGAGTTCGTCATCGGGCACGACCGGGTCGGCGGGATTCCGTACGACGAGATGCCGGAGTGGGCGGTCAACGGCAGCTTCCAGGTGGTGCGCCGGCTCGCTCAGGACGTGCCGGGCTGGTGGGCCCAGGTCGCCGCGCAGCTGAAGGTCCTGAGGAAGGCGAAAGCGGTACCGGACGAGGCGACCGCCGAATGGCTGGCCGCCCGGATGGTGGGCCGTTGGCGCTCGGGCACTCCCGTCGCCAAGTGCCCGCACGCCGACATGCCCGACAACGCCCTCGCGGGCCAGGACAACGACTTCGGCTACCGCAACGACCCGGAGGGGTTCACCACCCCGCTCTTCTCCCACCTGCGCAAGACCAACCCCCGGGACGGCCTGCAGGAGAAGCCCGGCACGGACCCGTTCCCCGAGAAACCGGTCATGGACCGACGCCGGATCATCCGCCGCGGCGCCCCCTACGGTGCGCCCTTCGACCCGGCCTCGGACGGCCCTGGCGGCCCCGACCACCCGCGCGGTCTGCTCTTCGTCTGCTACCAGTCCGACCTCGTCGAGCAGTTCGAGTTCATCCAGAAGATGTGGATCGACAACGTCGACTTCCCGCCGAACCGCCCGGCGAAGCCCGGCCCCGACCCGATGGTCGGCCTCACCGGCAAGGTCAGCTTCGAGACCCCCGCCGCGACGACCGAGCTGAGCTTCCATCAGTTCGTCACCACCGAGGGCTCGGTCTACGCCTTCGTCCCCTCGCTCACCACACTGCGACTGCTGGGCGACGGCCGCCTCACCGACAAGCTCCCTGACGCCGTCCGGCCGACCGACGCCTTCCTCCCGATTCCCGATCGCCAGCGGGACAACGGCAAGAGCTGGTACTGGGCCTACGGCACCGGCGGCGACGGACCGGTCTGCCGCACCGTCTCCATCGCCGACGGCGACGAGCACAAGGACGTCGTCGAGCGCTCCGACCGGCCCCTGGCCACCTGGCCGTGCTACATCGGCGTGTCGAAGGTGGACGCGATCCTGCCGGTGCCGGACGAGCAGCGTGTGGGCGGCCGGAGCCGGTACTGGCTGTTCCACACCGTCGAAGGCCGCCAGGTCTACCGGCTGATCTCGATCGCGGACCGAGCGGAGTCCGGACTCGATCCCGAGGCGGCGGGCGCCGTCGACCGGCCCGACCGGCCGATCTCGGCCTGGGCCTCGTTCAACGGAATCGAGCAGGTGGACGCTTTCCTGCCGGTGCCCGACATGCAGCGCCAGAACGGGAAGAGCTACTACTGGCTCTTCCACTCCTCCCTGGGGCAGCAGGTCTACCGGCTGATCTCGATCGCCGACGGCTCCGCGCACAACGACGTGATCGAGCGCGGCGACCGTTCGCTCGGTCTGTGGCAGTCGCTGGCCGGCGTCTCCCGCGTGGACGAGTTCCTCGCCGTGCCGGACATGCAGCGCATCAACGGGCTGAGCCTGTTCTGGGTGTTCCACCAGGAGAAATACCGGATCATCTGCATCGCCGACGGCCACGGGCACAACGACCAGGTGACGGTCGAGGACCGCCCGATCACCCTGTGGAAGTCCCTGACCGGCTGAGGCCCGCCGGTGGTGGGGGGGGGCCCCGGGGGCCCCGGGCCCCCCCCCCCCCCCCCCCCCCCCCCCCCCCCCCGCCCCGGCGCCCCCCCGGGCGGGGGGGGATACAGAAACCCCCGCCCCCACA
>NZ_JBHYXD010000002.1:121454-129177 GCF_042751995.1 Streptomyces sp. NPDC059371
GTCCCGGGCGACCGGGACGCCCGCACCACCCGCCACCCGCCACCCGCCGGGCGCCGGGCGATTCCGTGTCAGCGTGCGGGAATCCCGTACGCCCTCTCCACACGCAGCCGCAGCACTAGCCGGCGGTCGCGGACCATCGCCGCGCGGTAGTCGTCCCAGTCGGGGTGTTCGCCGAGGACGTCCCGGTAGACCCGGACGAGCTCCTCCACGGTCTCGTCGTGCGGATCCCCGGCGACCGGTGTCAGCTCGGCCGTGCCCTCGACGACCGTGTACGCCCACCGGTCCGCGCTGGTCACGTGGTACGAGGCCCGTGGGTCCCGGCGCAGATTCCGGGTCTTGGCGCGGTCGTCGGTGAGCGACACGCGGACGACGCCCTCGTCGGGGTAGTACACGTGGCTGACGTTCGAGAGCTGGGGGCGGCCGTCCTTCTTCAGGGTGACGAGCACTCCGCCCTTGTACTCGGAGAGCAGCTTCAGCAGTGCGTCCTGGGTCTCTTCATCGGTCATATCCGCGTCAACGCTCCGAATGCGTCACGTCATCCCGTAGACACTGTCTACTCGCGGCTGGTAGACAGTGTCTATGGACGAGTCGGAAACCACCGGACTGCGGGCGCGGCTGATCGACGCCGGAGTCGAACTCGTGACGGCGGAGGGCGCGCAGGCGCTGACCCTGCGGGAGATCGCCCGGCGGGCGGGGGTCTCGCACGGCGCTCCGCGCCGCTGGTTCCCGACCCATGGGGAACTGCTGTCCGCCATCGCGCGCCGCGGCTTCACCGACCTCGGGCACCGCGCGGCCCAGTCGGTCGGCGGCGCGGGGACCGACCCCCGCGCCCGGCTCACCGCCCTCGCGAAGGCGTATCTGGACTTCGCGCTGTCCCAGCGCGGGATGTACGAGCTGATGTTCCGTCACGACCTGCTGGAGAGCAACCGGTTGGGGCTTCGCGAGACCAGTCTGCCGTTGTTCGGGACGCTGGTGGAGCTCGTCGGCCGGGTGCGCCCCGAGGCCGACGCGCGGATCCTCGCCGGCGCCCTCTGGGCGAACCTCCACGGCATCGCCCAACTGTGGGGCTGGGGAAGCCTGAAGCTCGCCACGGACGCCGACGACCACACCCCCCTGCTGACGGCGGCGCTCGACGCGCACCTCGGACCGGAGGAACGATGACGGCCCCCGCCGAGCCGGCCGCGCGCCCCACCGCACCAGGAGCGGCCCACCGCCGGATCACCCTCGCGAGCAGCGTCGTCGGTGCCGTGATCGTCGCCCTCGACGGCACGGTCCTCACCGTCGCGCAGCCCACGCTCCAGGGCGACCTGGGCGCCTCGTTCGCCCAGGTGCAGTGGACCAGTACCGGGTATCTCATCGCGGTGGCGGGCCTGCTGGTGTTCTCGGGACGCCTCGGGGACCGCTATGGGCATCAACGGATCTTCGCGCTCGGCATCCTGGGCTTCGGGACGGCATCGGCGGGCATCGCTCTCGCGCCCGGGATCGCCTGGGTGATCGCGCTGCGGGTCGCGCAGGGTGTCTTCGGCGCGCTGCTGCAACCGGCCACGCTCGGCATGCTGCGCGCCGCGTACCCGCCCGACCGGCTCGGGACGCCCATCGCGCTGCGGGCGAGCGCCATCGGGATCGCCGCGGCCGCGGGTCCGCTGCTGGGCGGCGCGCTGGTCGGCCACTTCGGATGGCGGTCGGTCTTCCTCCTGAACGTGCCACCCGCGCTGGCCATGGGCGTGGCGGCCCTCGCCGTCCGCTCCCCGGCCGTCCCCGGGCCCCGGACCGGTCGTCCCGGGGCGGCCGACGGCCTGGATGTGCCGGGCGCCTGTCTGCTCACCGTCGCCCTGGTCGCCCTGGTGCACACCCTGGTCGCCGTGCCCGGAACCGGCTGGACGGCGCGGACCGCGGCAGGACTGGCCGTGACGGCCGCCGCCGGCACCGCGTTCGTCCGCCGCCGGCGCCGGGCCGCGAACCCCCTGGTGCCGTCCGAGATCCTCGGCTCGGCGGCCATCGGCGCGGCGCTCGGCATCCTGGTGGCCGTGTCCGCCGCGATGCTCGGCACCCTGTTCGTCGCCAGCTACTTCCTCCAGCGCACCCTGGGCCTCGACCCGCAGGAGACCGGCCTGCGGGCGCTGCCGGCCGGTGTGATGATGGTGCTCGGCGCTCCGCTCGCCGCCGTCCTGATGCGCAGGTTCGGCCCGCGGCGGACCACCGTGGCCGGAACGCTCGTCCTGACGCTCGGTGTCCTGCTCCTGGCCCGGCTCGGCCCGGCGTCGACGGCCGTGCCCGTCTCCTGCGGCTTCCTGTTGCTGGGCGCCGGTTTCGTGACAGTGATGGTGACCACGACGGCGGTCGCCGTACGGCACGCCCCCGCGGCGTCGGCCGGTGTGGCGGGCGGCCTGCAGCAGACGGCGATGAACATCGGACCCACGCTGGGGATCGCGGTGGCCGCGACGCTGATGTCGCTGACGCCCGGCGCCGCCATCGGTCTCCCCCTCACCGTGCTCGCGGTGTTCTCCGCGACGGGAACGCTGCTGGCCCTGTGGCTTCCGGGGCACAAGGACAGCGTGAGGACCGCCGGGGGACGCCCGGCCGACGCGTCACCAGCCCGTTTGGGACGATGAGGGACACGAGCCGCAGTCCGGAGGAGAACCATGGGAGATCTGCGACAGGAAGTCGAGCCGGGATCCGTCGGCCTCGACCCCGGGGCACTGGACCGGCTCGACCGGCACTTCGCGGCCCTGGTCGACGACGGCCGGCTCCCCGGCTTCCTGGTCGCCGTCTCCCGGCACGGGCGGGTCGCCCACCTCACCACGTACGGCCGGCGCGACCGTGCGGCGGGGCTCCCGGTGGAGAGCGACACGGTGTGGCGGATCTACTCCATGACCAAGCCGGTCACCTCGGTCGCGGCGCTCATGCTGCTCGAAGAGGGCCGCCTCGGACTCGACGACCGGTTGGCCGACTTCCTTCCCGCCTTCGCCGAACCACGGGTGTACGTCGGCGGGGCCGGGCCGGACACGACGACCCGGCCGGCCGAACAGCCCGTCCTGATCCGCCACTTGCTGACCCACACGGCGGGCCTGACCTTCGGCTTCTACCACACGCATCCCGTCGACGCGCTCTACCGGGACGCCGGTGTGGAGTCCTCCGTGGCCCCGGGCGCTGATCTGGCCGAGACCTGCGAGGTGTACGCCCGGCTGCCGCTCCAGTTCGAGCCGGGCACGCGGTGGAACTACTCGGTGGCCACCAATGTCCTCGGCCGTGTCATCGAGGTGGTGTCCGGCGAGGACCTCGACGTCTTCCTGCGCCGGCGCGTCCTCGGACCGCTCGGGATGACCGACGCCGGCTTCCAGGTCACGGACGAACAGGCGGGCAGACTGGCCGAGTTGTACGGGGAGGACGACGGCGGGGAGCTCGTCCCGATCGCCGGTCTCCCGCTGCACGGCCGGCCCCGGTTCCTGTCGGGCAGCGGGGGAATGGTCGCCACGGCCCGCGACTACCACCGCTTCATGGAGATGCTCCGGCGCCGCGGCGAACTCGACGGAACCCGTCTGCTGCGTCCCGGGACCGTGGACCTGATGGCGGCCAACCACCTGCCCGGCAACGCCGACCGGCGCTCCTTCGGCAGCCCTGTCCACCAGGAACCCGGCAACGCGGGCCTCGGTTTCGGCTTGGGCGTGTCCGTCGTGGTGGACCAGGCAACCACCCGGGCGCCTTCCAGCGAGGGCGCGTTCGGCTGGAGCGGGGTGGCGACCACGACCTTCTGGGTCGACCCGCGCCGTGATCTGACCGTGCAGTTCCTGAGCCAACTGCGCCCGAGGGGTTCGCACTCGGTGTTCCCGGATCTCAAGCGGCTGGTGCACGAGGCGGTACGGTCCTGATCACCGCGGAGTCGTCCGGTTGACGCGGTACACGTCCCGCACGCACAGGTTGAGCACCGTCGCGACAACGATCACGCCCGCGCAGACCAGCAGCACCTGCCGGTCCGACCAGGCTCCCGCGGCCAGCGCGGCGAGCAGATAGCCGAGCGGGATCGCGCAGCGCTCCCCGACACTGTTGAACGCGGCCGCCCTTCCCAGTTCGTCCTCGGGAACGTGCAGTTGGAAGGCGGTGGTCCAGGCGACGATGGCGACATCGAGGCCGATGCCCGCGAGGAGCGCGGCGAACAGGACGGCCGGCAGCGGTAACGCGAGCCCCATCGCCGTCAACGGCAGGAAGAGCAGGGAGGCGGTGCCGACGGCGACGGCGAGCAGCCGGTACGGCTTCCACCACAGGCACACCAGCGCGCCCGTCAGCAGCCCGAGCGCGAACGCGCCCTGCACCAGGCCCCAGGAGCCCGCTCCGGAGTACAGCCGCGCGGCGAGGACCGGGCCGAGCATCTGGAATCCGGCCAGCCAGGCGGCGACCACGACCATCCCGGCCACGGTGTACGTCCACAGCCAGGTGCGGGAACGGAAGCCGGACCAGCCCGACCGCAGATCGTTGAGGACACCGCCCGCGGTGACAGGTGCCTCCAGACGCAGTCCGTGCAGCAGCAGGGCCGCGATCAGGAACGAGAGCGCGTCCCAGGCCAGCGCCCATCCCGGTCCGCAGAGGGCGACGACCAGCCCGCCGGCCACGGGTCCGAGCACCCGTACGGCGTTGGTCGGCAGCCTGACCAGCGCGTTGGCCTGCTGGAGATGTTCGGGCCCGACCAACTGGTTCACCACGCCCTGGCCCGCGGGCACGGTGAACGCCACGGCGACTCCCGAGAGGAAGCCGCAGGCGGCGATGGACGCCGTCGAGGCGGCGCCGGTCAGCACGATGACGGCGAGCGCCCCCTGTGCCACGGCCGCGGCCAGATTGCCGCCCAGCAGGATCCGGCTGCGGGACATCCGGTCCGCGAGCACCCCGCCCAGCAGCAGGAAGACGACGGTCGGGACGGTGTTCACGGCGAGCACCACGCCGAGTGATCCGGCTCCGCCGCCCTGCCCGATCACCGCGTAGGCGAGCGCGAGCGGCGCCATCGCCGATCCCGTCGCCGAGATCAGACTCGCCAGTACGAACCGCCGGAAGCCGGCGCTGCGCAGGGGTGCCGTCCGGACCCCCGGCACCCGCGCCGCCGCCTTCGTCCCCGTCGTGCCGCTCCGGTCCTCGGCGTCCGTCATTCCTCGGTGGCGACCGTCTTCGCCTCCCCGGCGAAGATCGCCTTCGCCCACTCCTCGCCGTCCAGGTGCGGCAGGTAGTGGTCGAGACGTTCCCGCTTGGTGAGCAGGTAGGTGAGGTTGTCCTCGCACGGCGGTATGAGGAGCGGCACCTGCTCGGCCACCTTGATGCCGTGGCGCAACAGCGACTCACGCTTGAGCGGGTTGTTCGACAGCAGCCGCACGGACCGTACGCCGAGGTCGTGCAGCATCTCCGCCGCCACCCGGTAGTCGCGGGCGTCCACCGGAAGCCCGAGGGCCTCGTTCGCCTCGACGGTGTCGAGCCCTTCCGCCTGGAGCTTCATCGCCTTGAGCTTGGCGAGCAGGCCGATGCCCCGGCCCTCGTGCCCGCGCAGGTAGACGAGGACACCGCGGCCCTCGGCCACGATGGCGCGCAGCGAGGCGGTGAGCTGGGGGCCGCACTCGCAGTGCTGGGATGCGAAGGAGTCGCCCGTCAGGCATTCGGAATGCAGCCGGGTCAGGACGTCCCCCTTTCCGAGCGTGTCCAAGTCGCCGTACACGAGGACGACTTGTTCCTCGCCGCGGTCGTGGTCGAAGTAGCCGACTGCGTGGAAAAAGCCGTACTCGGTGGGGAGCGGGGCAATCACGACTCGTTCGACACCTGTGAGGTGGGCATTCCCGCCGAGTACGCCAAAGTTATCTGTCATGATCTGGTTCCTAAGCAGAGTCGAAAGGGCCGTGAAAGATGAGTAGTTCGGGAACACGCGTGATGGAGTCCGGAGTGCTGTCACTGGACACCACGGAGGATGTCCGCGAGCGGGGGGCCGGTGTCGCCCGCCAGGTGGCCGTCCTTCCCGTCGGCAGCCTCGAACAGCACGGCGCGTACCTGCCCCTGACGACCGACACACTGGTGGCGTGCGCCATCGCGCGGGAGATCGCGGACGCCTATCCGGTGCATCTTCTTCCTCCGGTGACGATCTCCTGCTCGCACGAGCACGCGGCCTGGCCGGGCACCGTGAGCATTTCCGCCGTCACGCTGTACGCCGTCGTCCGGGACATCGCCGCTTCGTTGCGGCGCTCGGGCGTCGACACGCTGGTCGTGGTCAATGGGCACGGAGGCAATTACGTACTGGGCAATGTGGTTCAGGAATCCGCGGGCACCGGTACGCGCATGGCGCTTTTCCCCGCCATGGAGGACTGGGAAGGCGCGTGTGAACGGGCCGGTGTGCAGACGTCGTTGCTCACCGATATGCACGCGGGAGAAATCGAGACGTCCATTCTCCTGCATGCCCATCCGGAATGCGTCAAAGACGGTTATGAGACCTCCGATTTCGTGGCCGACGACCGTCGGCATCTGCTCACTCTCGGCATGGCGGGCTATACCGAGTCCGGGGTCATCGGCCGTCCCTCGATGGCCGGCGCCGAGAAGGGGAAGGAACTCCTCGCCGGGCTGACCGAGGCCTTCGGAGCGTATTTCTCCTTGGTGACGTCCGAGACGCTGCACTGATCGGGCCCTCCCGCGCTCTCCTCGCGGGGGCGCCGGAGCGAGGCACCCCAGCGGACGACCAGGACCACGGCGCCGGGCAGGCTCGCCGCGAGGCTGAGGACGCCGTAGATCACCGCGACGGTCAGGCCCATGCCGGCGCCGAGCCCGGCGGCGCCGAACGCCCAGGCGGTGGCGCCCTCGCGGGGGCCCCAGCCGCCGACGTTCAGCGGCAGCCCCATGGCCAGCAGGGCCAGCAGGGCCAGCGGCGTCAGTACGGCGACCGACGCGGTGGATCCGGCGGCCCGGGCGGCGAGCACGAACATCGCCAGGTGGCCGGCGAGCACCAGGACCGACGAGAGCGTCACGCCGGGCCAGCTTCGCCGGGCCAGCAGGGCGCCCCGGGCCTCGACGAGCGCGCCGCGGACGGCTCCGTAGCGTCGTCCGGTGCCGGCAGAGGTCCGCCGCCCGCGGACGACGGCGAAGGCCGCCGCTCCGCACACCGCGACGATCGCGAGGACCAGCGCGGTCTCGCGGGCCTGGGCGAGCACGGGTGACGGCTGGGTGAGCAGCACCACCGCGCCGACGGCCACCAGTACGGCCTGGCCCGCGGTGCGTTCGAGCACCACCGAGCGCACGCCCCGGCCGATGTCACCGGCGCTCTGCCCGTGCCGCACGGCCCGGTGCACGTCGCCGAGGACCCCGCCGGGCAGCGCGGCGTTCAGGAACAGCGCGCGGTAGTAGTCCGCGACGGCCGCGCCCAGCGGGAGTTCGATGCGCAGCTCGCGCGCGACGAGGCACCACCGCCAGGCGCTGAGCACCGTGGTGAGCAGCCCGATGGCGACGGCCACCGTCAGGGTGGTCGCGTCGATCTTCCGCAGCCCGTCCACGAACACCCCGGTACCCAGCCGCCACAGCAGCACTCCCAGGATGAGGATGCCGGCGGCGGTGCCGACGTGCCCCCGCACCCGGCCCCATACGCGCCGGGCCGGGGAGGCCGCGTCGGCCGCCGGGCTTCCGGAGCCGCCGGCCGGGACGGGTCCCGGCTCGGTGGCCGTCGGGGGGCGGGCCCCCGGCGCGCCCGGCACCCCCCGGGGGTGGTCGGGGT
>NZ_JBHYXD010000002.1:129187-173271 GCF_042751995.1 Streptomyces sp. NPDC059371
CTCTCTCGCTGTGGCGGGGGGTCTCTTTGATCACCCCCCCCCCGGGGGGGCCCGCCCCCCCGCCCCCCCCCCCCCACTCCGCGGGGATGTTCAGGTGCGGGCCGTCGGGCTCCGGGGCCGCGGCCACCGGGGCGGCGACCGGTCCCAGTGTCTCCAGGCCCGCGCTCACGCCGCACCCCCGGCCGGGTGGGGCAGCGCCAGCACATCGCTGTGGTGGACGACCACGCGCAGCTCGCCCGCGGCGCTCGCCGCGATCCGGGACCGCAGATATGCCTCCGCCCGTTCGGCCAGCTCGGGGCGCTCCTCGACCGCGGCGCCGACCCAGCCGCGCAGCCACTCCTCGGTGAGGGCGGCCTCGTCGGGGCCGAGCCGCCAGGGGCTCGGGTGCACCCGCACGGTCGCGCCGTAGCGGGCGAACGCGTCGCAGGCGGCGGTGACGGCGTCCGGGCCGAGCAGTTCGCCGCGCCGCTGGTGGGCGTTGAACGCCTCGGTGATCTCGGCGTCCAGCGGGTCGGCGGGGGTGAGTTCGACCCGGCCGGCCACGGACAGCGTGAGCAGGGCGGGCACCCCCGCTCCGGCGCAGGCGGCCGCGAGCCGGTCGATCTCCTCGGCGGTGAGCACGTCGAGCAGCGCCGACGCGGTCACCAGGGAGGCGCCGGCCAGGGCGTCCACCGTCAGCCGCCCGATGTCGCCGCGCTGGGTGGTGACGGCGACATGGCTGCCGTCGGCCGCCGCCTTGGGCGCCCCGACCGTGGCGAAGTGCAGCAGGTACGGGTCGCGATCGTGCAGGATCCAGTGCTGGGCGCCGTCGAGCCGGGGCGCGAGCCAGCGGCCCATGGAGCCGGTGCCGCAGCCGAGGTCGTGAATGGCCAGGTCACCGCCGCGGACCGGCCGGTTGGCCAGCCGGATGCGCAGCGGGTCGAGCAGGTCGACCGCCCGCGCGGCGGCGTCGGCGGGCTCGCGCAACTGGAGCCACTGCGGTGCGTAGCGCACCTCTTCGGCGTCAGGGTCCCCGACTCGCTGACCGGGCACGCCCGTCCTCACCTTCTGCTCGGGGATGCCGGAGTCCGGCTCGCTCGCGGGCGTCGTGGCGGTGCTCATGCCGCCCTCCGGGGTTCCTGGGGCAGCCGGCCGAGCACTCCGGCCAGGCTGCGCGCGGTGGTCGCCCAGCCGTCGAGCGCGGCGCGCCGTCCGCGGGCGGCGGCCTTGAGCCGGCGGCGCACGTCGGCCTCGCCGAACCAGCCGCGCAGCTCGGCGGCGAGCGCCGCCGGGTCCTCCGGGGGTACGAGGATGCCGGGCACTCCGCCGTCGGGGGCGCGTCCGACGGCCTCGGGCACTCCGCCGACGTCCGTGGCGAGCACGGGGATGCCGCGGGCCAGTGCCTCGGTGACGGCCATGCCGTACGTCTCGGCGTACGAGGTGAGGACCATGAGGTCGGCCGCCGCGTAGCTGGCGTCGAGTTCGGCGCCGGCCTGGGGTCCGGCGAGGTGCAGCCGGTCGCCGAGGCCGTGCTGGGCGATCAGGGCGCGCAGATGGTCGACGTAGGCCGGGTCCTGGGTGAGCCCGCCGACGCAGACACAGCTCCAGGGCAGGTCGGTGACGGTGGCGAGGGCCTCGATGAGCCGGTGCTGTCCCTTGCGCGGGGTCACCGCGGCGACGCACAGCAGCCGCGAGACACCGTCGGTGCCGGAGGCGACCGGTGCGATGTCGGCGCCGGGCGCGGCCGCGTGGACCCGGTCGGGGGCGAGGCCGTGGTGGGCGACGAGCCGGCGGACGGCCCATTCGCTGGTGGCCACGACGGCCGACACGGCCCGCAGGGTCGTGCGTTCCAGGGCGTCCAGCTCGGCGGCCACGGCGGGATCGAGCCCCGTCTCGTCACCGAGCGGCAGGTGGACGAGGACGACGAGACGCAGCCGGTCGGCCTCGGGAGCGACGATCTCGGGGACTCCGCAGGCGACGATCCCGTCGAGGAGGACGACCGTGCCGTCGGGCAGGTCGGCCAGGGTCCGGGCGAGCTCCGTACGGGCCGCCGCGGAGGGACGGGGCCACTCGCCCGCGACGATGTGCCGCTGGACATGCCAGCCGAAGCCGGGCAGGTCGAGGCAGAGGCGGCGGTCGTAGGCGTTGCCGCCGCTCGGCGTGGCCGGGTCGTCGACGCCGCCCGGCATGACGAAGTGCACGGTGCGCAGGGACATGGGGATGATCTCGGCGTTCTTGAGAGCCGCGTTCTGCACGGGCACGTAGTTCAGGGCACCGGATCCGGCGGCCTGCGCGGCACGGCCGGACACCGGGGATGCCTTGTCGAGGGTCGCGTCGGTCACAGGTCACGCTCGTAACTCGCCCAGGCGATGTGCGATTCGTGGAGGGTGACGGTGATGCCGGTGAGGCCCCGGGCGCCCGCGCCCAGGGCTCCGGCGTGCACGCGGTCGGCGAGGCGGTCGGCGACGACCTTCGCCAGGAACTCGGTCGAGGTGTTGGTGTCCTTGAAGTCCGGCTCGCTGTCGAGGTTGCGGTAGTTCAACTCGCTCACGACGGCGCCGAGCTCCTGCGTGGCCAGGCCGATGTCGACGACGATGTTGTCGTCGTCCAGCTCGGGGCGACGGAAGGTGGCGTCCACCAGGAACGTCGCCCCGTGGAGGCGCTGCGCGGGTCCGAAGACCTCGCCACGGAAGCTGTGGGCGATCATCAGGTGATCGCGGACGGTGATGCTGAACAACGGACGACCCTCCAGGTGCGGTGCGTCTGATCCCCTGCCGGGATCACGTCGTGTAGTACGGCTGCCCGGTTCACCTTGTTCAGCCGTGCGTCGCCCTTTCTTCGGAGTCCGTGGAGGTCAGGCCGGTTCTCGTCGGCTCAAACCTGTTCGTAGGCGACTCGGTGACACAGGGCGGGTATCGATCCGGAGGTCAGTTCGCCCATCACGTCCGGGAGTTCACCGAAGGAGCACTCGCCGGTGATCAGGGCGTCGAAGGCCGGTTCGGCGAGGAGGTCGAGGGCGAGCGCCAGCCGGTCCGCGTACGTACGGCCGACCCGGGCGGAGGGGGATACGGAACCCACCTGGCTGCTGCGCAGGGTCAGCCGGCGGGAATGGAAGGCCTCGCCGAGCGGCAGGGCGATCCGGCGGTCTCCGTACCAGCTCAGCTCGATGACGGTTCCCTCGTGGGCGAGCAGGCGCAGGGAGCGGTCGAGTCCGGCCTCCGTGGCGCTGGCGTGCACGACGAGGTCGCGTTCGCCCTCGGCCTCCTCGGGGAGCGCGAAGTCCACCCCGAGCGCACGGGCGACGGCACCGCGTGCCGGGTCGGCGTCGACGAGCTGGACCCGCACGCCGGGGAAGCGGGCGAGCAGCGCCGCGACCGAGCACCCGACCATGCCGCCGCCGACCACGGCGATCCGGTCGCCGATGAGCGGGGCGGCGTCCCACAGGGCGTTCACCGCGGTCTCGACGGTGCCGGCGAGGATGGCGCGGGAGGCGGGCACCGACTCGGGTACGACGGTCACGGCGCTCGCCGGGACGACGTACCGCGTCTGATGCGGGTAGAGGCAGAAGACCGTCCGCCCGAGCAGATGCGCGGGTCCTTCCTCCACTTGGCCGACACTCAGATAGCCGTATTTCACGGGTGCGGGGAAATCCCCGTCCTGGAACGGCGCGCGCATCGAGGCGTGCTGGTTCTCCGGGACTCCCCCGCGGAACACGAGGGTCTCGGTGCCCCTGCTGACTCCGGAGTAGAGCGTACGGACGAGTACCTCGCCCTCCGCGGGTTCGTTCAGGGTGACGTCACGGATCTCGCCGTGGCCCGGAGAAGCGAGCCAGAAGGCGCGAGCTGTGAGTTCCATGAGCGTCCCCCTGAACGATTCCGCAGATCTTCACGTACGGAGCAGTGACAAGTCGCGCACACGGTACGCGGCGTTGATCGAATCTGTCATTCGGCCGGAGGATCTGCGGTGGCCCTGAACAACATGTACGGCGCAAGGCTTCCCCAGCAGGAGACCACGGTGGGAGCCGGCGTGCAGCTCCTGGTGCTGGCCCTGCTGGGCGCGGCGATCGGGATGGGGCCGGCGGGCTGGCTGACCGGTCTGGTGTTCGCCTTCGCCACCTGGGCGGTACTCACCCGCGCACTGCGGCGCACACAGCCCCGCTCCTTCGGACCCGCCAACCGGGTGACGCTCGGCCGCGCGATCCTCGTCGGCGGTGTCACCGCGCTGGTCGCGGACTCCTTCGAGAGCTCGCCGCCGGTGAGCCTGCTCGTCGGTCTGACGGCGGTCGCGCTGATCCTCGACGGCGTCGACGGCAAGGTGGCCCGGCGGACCGGCACGTCCTCGGCCCTGGGCGCCCGCTTCGACATGGAGGTGGACGCGTTCCTGATCCTCGTGCTGAGCGTGTACCTCGCGATGTCGCTCGGCCCGTGGGTGCTGCTGATCGGCACGATGCGGTACGCGTTCGTCGCCGCCGCCCGGGTGCTGCCGTGGCTGAACGGCGAGCTGCCGCCGAGCATGGCGCGCAAGACGGTGGCGGCACTGCAGGGCGTCATCCTGCTGGTCGCGGGCTCCGGACTCCTGCCGTACGAAGCGGAGATGGGCGCCGTGCTGACCGCGCTCGCGCTGCTCGTGTGGTCGTTCGGCCGCGACATCGGGTGGCTGTGGCGGCAGGGCGGCCGCGGGCTCACCGAGCAGGCCTGTCAGCCCCGGACGACCGAGCGTCCGCGCGAACTGGTCACCGCGGGCCGGGCGCCCATGGGTTCCAAGGGCTGATCACCGAACCGTCCGGTTCCGAGCGGGAGTCGGCACCGAACCGTCCGGTTTCAAGCGGGAGTCGGCACCGCACCGCACGGGTCCGAGTGGAGCTGAGGGAGTTCCCGGAAACGGGGCGCGCCCAGAAAAGACGGGCGTACGCACGACATTCACGATCTGTCATGGCCGGGAACGAACATCGACTGACTAGACTACGCACCCTCTCGTGCACGTGATCGCGCCACGCGCGGGCAAGGCCGTTCCCGAAGGGTTCTCGACGCTTGATAGCCATCGAAGATGTCAGCAAGCGATACGCCGACGGCACGGTGGCCGTCGATCGCCTGTCACTCCAGATACCGGACCGCTCCATCACCGTTCTCGTCGGACCTTCGGGCTGCGGCAAGACCACGACACTCCGCATGATCAACCGGATGATCGAGCCCAGCAGCGGCACGATCCGGGTCGACGGTGAGGACATCCGCAGCCGCCCGGTCAACACCCTGCGCCGCTCCATGGGTTACGTCATCCAGAACGCCGGCCTCTTCCAGCACCGGACCGTGGTCGACAACATCGCCACGGTGCCCCGGCTGCTCGGCTGGTCCAAGCAGCGGGCACGGGAACGCGCGACGGAACTGATGGAACGGGTCGGTCTCGACCCGGCCATGGCCCGCCGCTATCCGTACCAGCTCTCCGGCGGTCAGCAGCAACGGGTCGGCGTCGCCCGCGCGTTGGCGGCCGATCCGCCCATCCTGCTGATGGACGAGCCGTTCTCCGCGGTCGACCCGGTCGTACGCCGGGGCCTCCAGGAGGAGTTGCTGCGCATCCAGAGCGAACTGGGCAAGGCCATCGTCTTCGTCACCCACGACATGGACGAGGCGATCACCATCGGTGACCGCATCGCGGTGCTGCGCACCGGCGGCAAGCTGGCCCAGTTCGCGGCCCCGGACGAGATCCTCTCGGCGCCGGCCGATCCGTTCGTCGAGCAGTTCCTCGGCTCCGACCGGGGCATCCGAGGTCTGTCGTTCCTGAGTACCGACGATCTCGATCTCGACCGCTCCCGGGTCTTCCCCGTCGGCTCCGACTGGCGGGAGATCGCCGCACGCGAGCCCGAGGGGGCGCCCGTGCTGGTCACCGACGCGGACGGCAGGCCGATCGGCTGGGCCGACCCCGGGAGCTGGGGCGGAGAGGTCGGGGACCTCGAACCGTACGGCCCGGCCTTCGAGGTGGGCCGCGACTCGCTGCGGGTCGCCCTGGACCGGGCCGTGCTGTCGCCGACCGGCCAGGCCGTCGCGGTCGACGGTTCGGGGAAGGTTCTCGGGGTCGCCGGGCAGGATACGGTCGCCGCGGCGATCCGGTCGGCCCGGCGACGGCGGGCGGCGGACGCCCCTCAGGAGACGCCGACGGCGAAGGCCGCACGATGAACGGGTTCTTCGACATACCGAGCGCCATCCAGCACAGCTACGGCGGCCTGATCGCCCTCCACATGGAGGAGGCGCTCGTCCCCGTGCTGGCCGGTCTGCTGCTGGCCCTGCCGATCGGACTCCTCTGCGTCCACTTCGACTGGCTCTACGCGCCGGTGCTGTGGACCTCGACGATCCTCTACGCGATCCCCTCGATCGCCTTCTTCGTGGTGCTCATCGACTACACCGGGCTGAGCCGGCTCACGGTGATGATCCCGCTGTGTCTGTACAGCCTGGTCGTGCTCGTCCCGGCGGTCGTCGACGGGGTCCGTTCGGTCCCCGAGGAGACGAACGCCGCCGCCTCGGCCATGGGCATCGGCCTCGCGCGCCGCTATTTCCAGGTCCAACTGCCCATCGCCGTACCGGCGATCATGGCCGGACTGCGGGTGGCCGTCGCCTCCAGCATCAGCCTGGTGAGCGTCGGCGCGCTGATCGGCAACCAGGGCGCGTTCGGAAACCTGCTGACCTACGCGCAGTTGTACGGCCTCCCACGGCTCGCCGGCACCGCGGTGATCACCCTGGCCGTTCTCGCGGTCGTGATCGACGCCCTGCTGGTCCTGCTGCGGCGGGTACTCACCCCCTGGCAGCCCCCGTCCGGCCGCGCCAGGCGCTTCGGGGCCACGGCCGCGGACGCCACACCCGTTCAGGAGGGCGCCTCGTGAACGTACTGCACTTCATGCAGGCCTTCTTCAGCGACGGTTCGCACTGGCACGGCTACGACGGCATCCCGCAACGCGTGTGGGAGCACGTCCAGTACACGACCGGGGCCCTCGCGATCGCGTCGGCCATCGGTCTGCCGATCGGGCTGGTCACCGGGCACACCGGGCGCGGTGGCAACGCGCTGGCCTTCGTGTCCGCCGGGGCCCGGGCGCTGCCGACCTTCGGTCTCCTGGTCCTGATGTTCGTGTGGCTGGGTCTCGGCATCGTGCCGGTGATGATCCCGCTCGTGGTGCTGGCGATCCCGCCGGTCCTCATCACCACCTACGAGGCGGTCCGCACCGTGGACCCCTCCCCCGTCGACGCCGCCCGCGGCATGGGCATGCCGGAGGCGCGGATCCTGTTCCAGGTCGAGGTCCCGGCGGCACTGCCGCTGATCCTCAGCGGGCTGCGCTCGGCGACGGTGCAGATCGTGTCCACGGCCACGATCGCGGCCTATGTGTCCCTCGGCGGAGTCGGCCGGTACATCCTGGACGGCCTGTACCAGCACAACTACGAGAAGGTGGCCGGCGGAGCCGCTGTCACGGCCGTCCTCGCGGTGCTCGTCCTCGTGCTGTTCTGGGGCGTGGACCGGGTGGCGGTCTCCCCCGGAGTGAGCAGACGCCGGACCTCGTAGGGGGACGGGGGACGGACACGGACACGGAGAGGGGGACAGCCCACGGGCTGTCCCCCTCCGGTTTTCCGGGCATGTCGCCCTCGCCCTCGCTCGGGCTCAGGTGCTCAGGTGCTCAGGTGCTCAGGTGCTCAGGTGCTCAGGAAGGCTCTCCCGGCACGTGGGCCGCCCTCTCGGCCCTGGCGAGGGCGTGTTCCAGGACGACGAGCAAAGCGTCCCGCACGGACCCCCGGTCGCGTGCGTCGAACACGGTCAGCGGCACATGGTCGGCGACGTCGAGGGCCCACCGTACGTCCTCCAGATCGTGTTCGACCTTGCCGTCGAAGGCGTTGACGGCCACCGCGAAGGGGATCTCGCGGTGCTCGAAGTAGTCGACGGCCGCGTAGCAGTCGTCGAGCCGCCGGGTGTCGACGATGACGAGCCCGCCGAGCGCGCCCTCGACGAGGTCGTCCCACATGAACCCGAACCGCTCCTGGCCGGGGGTGCCGAACAGATAGAGCTTGAGCGTCGGGTCCAGGGTGACGCAGCCGAAGTCCATGGCGACGGTCGTCGTCACCTTCTCCGGGGTGTGGGTGAGGTCGTCGACACCGGCGGCGACCGAGGTGATGGACGCCTCGGTGGTCAGCGGCTCGATCTCCGAAATGGCCCCCACCGTCGTGGTCTTGCCCACGCCGAAGCCGCCCGCGATCACCATCTTCACCGGCAGAGGCGGCCGGGGACGCTCGTCGTCATCCCTCACGGATCGCGCCCCGGGAGTCGGGGACAGCTCTGAGACCATCGATCACCCTTCGCAGAACAGTGACATCGCGGTTGGAACGGGCCTGCGGCGCGTACAGGGCGAGTTGCCCGTCGGCGCGCAGATCGTCGGCGAGAACCCGGACCACATTCAAGTGCATCCGGAGCCTCGCCGCGATCTCCGCGAGCGACTGCGGCTCGCGGCAGACCGTGATGATGTCGCGGTGCTGGTCGAAGACGAAGCGGTCCAGTGCCGCCAGCCCCACACGCGTGGCCACCACCTGTGTCTCGATCGGGATCGGCGGTACGAGACTGTCCCCGCCGGCGACCCGTCCCGCGGTCAGCAGGAACGGGCGGACGACCGAGGCGGGGCGTTCCCCTCCCCGTTCGGCGTCGCCGCCGGCCAATGGCTCGCCGGACGTCATCACGTCCTCCCCCTTCAACTCGGCGCGCGTCACCGGTCATGTGACGTGCCGTCGGACAGCGGCCGGCCGGTGGTCAACCGGCCGGTGCGACACCCACGGTTCGCTTCAGTTCCATCACCAGCTGCGGACTGAGCACCGCACCGGCCCGGTTGGCGAACAGGGTCATCTCGTAGGCGATGTTGCCGAGCTTCGCCTCCTTCGAGGTGACCACGCCGAGCACCGCACCGGCGCCGAGCGAGGACACCAGCACGTGCCCTTCCTCCAGGTCGATGATGACCTTGTTGAGGCTGCCGAGGCCGTAGTTGCCGGAGGCCCCCATGGCGAGGCTGGTGATGCCGGAGACGATCGCCGCGAGCCGCTCGGAGTCGGCCTGGCCGCGCAGTTGGGAGACCGCGATGAGCAGTCCGTCGGAGGAGACACCGATCACGTCGACCACCCCGGCGGTCTCGGTGGCGAATCGGTTGAGCAGCCAGTTGAAGTCGGCAGCGGCGGTCTTCACGTCCGCCGCGGGTTCCGCTGTCCGGGACTCGGGTCCGCCTGTCCACATGGTCACGTGCTCATGCCTTCCGGGGAAGAGGGTCTTCTGTTCTGGGTTTCGGTCCCGGCCTGGCCGCCGGGTCTGCCGCCCGGCCGGGTCACCACGGTCGTGCGGTCCTCGGCCGCGCTCTCGCGTTCGGCCCGCAGGACGGCGGCCTCGAACTCGTCGAGTTCGGAGCGCGCGGCGTCGGCGTCCGTCGGCTGCCAGGAGGGCGGCCTGCGGTGGGTGGGTGGTTCCGTGGGCCGGGGCAGCCGGCTCGCCGCGGTCCCGGCCGACAGGGTCGCCCCGCGCACCCGGCGGCGCAGCGGACCTGCCTCGCCGGACCGCGCCGGTCCGGTGGGTGCCGGGTCGGCGCCGCTGCCGGGCCGGGCACCGCCGTGCGTGGTCGCGCGCTCGGCGCCGGTGTCCGTCGCTTCCGAGCGGCGGGCGTGGCCGGGGGACTCGGCGGTCCGGGACCAGGAGGGCACCCTGCGGGGCAGGCCCGCGGGTCCGGTCGGCGCCTCGATCCTCGCCTTGCGCGGCTCACCGGGTCCGGAGCGGCGCGGGGGCGGCTGCATACGCGGGGCCCGCGCGGGGGCGGAGACCTGGTCACCGGGCACGAGGTGGGCCGCGGGGACGGCGACGGTGGTGGTGACACCGCCGCCCGGGGTACGGGACAGGGCGACCTCGATGCCCCAGCGCCGGGACAGCCCGCCGACCACGAACAGACCGAGCACCTCCGTCGGCGCCAGGTCGAGGCGCTCGCGCCGGATCAGCCGG
Source organism: Streptomyces sp. NPDC059371 (assembly GCF_042751995.1). NCBI lineage: Bacteria > Bacillati > Actinomycetota > Actinomycetes > Kitasatosporales > Streptomycetaceae > Streptomyces > Streptomyces sp. NPDC059371. Next base: position 139,163 of record NZ_JBHYXD010000002.1, read on the forward strand.
GCGTTCTCCTGCTCCAGCCGCTCGGGGCTCATGCCGAGTCCGTGGTCGATGATCTCCACGAGGGCTCCGCCGCCGTGGTGACGGGGCCGCAGGACGACTTCGACGCCGCTGGTCGCCGGGGAGAACATCACGGCGTTCTCCAGGAGTTCGGCGAGCATGAGGGTCAAATCGCCGACGATGTCGGGGACGACGATGACATCGCCCTCGGCGTGCGGGGTGACGCGCTGATAGCCCTCGATCTGGCCCAGCGCGGCGCGCACGATGTTGCTGAGCCGCATCGGTTCGGTGTTGAGGCCGGTCTCGCTGATCCCGGCGAGCAGCATGAGGCTGTCGGCGTTGCGCTGCAGACGGACGGCGATGTGGTCGATGCGGTAGAGCCGGTCCAGCACCTCGGGGTCGGTCTCGCCGCGCTCCACGGAGTCGATCAGGGCGAGTTGGCGGGCCGTCAGGTTGCTGACCCGGCGGCCGACGTTGCCGAACATCTCGGCGATGTTGCGCCGGCTGACGACCTGGCGTTCCAGCAGCGCGCTCGCGGTGACCTGAACCTGGTTGAAGGCTTCGGCCAGTTCACCGATCTCGTCGCGTACCGGCACCGGAACGGCTTCCAGGCGCGGTGGGCTCGCGTCGTCGGCGTCGTCGTCCGCGACCCGGGCGAGCTCGCTCTTGGCGGCGCCGGCCACGTGCTGGGCCGCCGCCGTGAGGGCGCGTACGGTCCGCACCACGGATCGCCGGGTCAGTACGGAGAACGCCAGCCAGGCCGCGAAGGCCGCCAGGATGCCGGCGATCAGCCAGGCCACTCTCCACCAGGCGGAGTTCGACGTGGACTGGGCGTTCCCCGCGATCCCGCCGATCAGCGACTGGACGATCTTCAGCCGGTTCTCGGCCTGCCGTTCATAGGTGGGACCGGCACGCAGCGCCTCGTCGAGCGCCGCCCGGAGCTGGGTCGCGTTCTCGGCGACGAGCGCTCCGGTGTCGACCTGGAGCGCTGCCCAGTGCTGGGTGATGACGCTCTGGTAGGGGCTGTGCTCGATCTCCGCGAGGTCGGTGCCCTGTTCCGGTCCCGCGAACCGGGTGAACCGCTCGGCCTGGTAGGCGTACTGGTCGTAGTCGCCGACGGCGCCGGTGAACTCGATGAGCGCGTTGGAGTCACGGGTGCGGGCGGCGAAGACACTGGTCTCGAAGGAGGCGTGGGCGGTGTCGGCGCGCAGCAGGGCGTCGAGCAGATTGCCCGCGGACGCGGAGGACTCGCTGCCCGACCGGCCGAGACCGAGGCCGTCGATGAGCCCCTCGATCACCGATCCGTACGCGGGGTCGATGTTGTCGGCGGGGATCGGTCCCTGCTCGACGGTCTCGCGGAGGCTGTCCAGGCCTTCGAGCTCCTTCAGCGCCTGGGCCTCGCCGTCGGGCAGCCGGTCGCCGTAGGCGGAGCGGACCTCCGCGATGCGCGCGGTGACCTTGTCCTGCGCGGCCAGATAGGCGGCGGTGTCCGGGCCGCTCTTGCCCTTCCCCGAACCGGCGGCCTCGTAGCGCAGGGAGACCAGGAGGGCCTGCCGGTGCTCGGTCTGCACGGCGTCGATGAGTTTCGTCACCTGCGTGCTGTCGCGCACGAGTTGGGCGGTGTCGGCGGCGGACCTGGCCTTGCCGATTTCACCGGACACGACATAGGCGAGCATCACGGAGATGACGGCGAGCGGCACGATCACCAGAACATTGAGTTTCCGGCGGAATGGCCAGCGGTCCAGCAGAGATGGTGTCCGGCCTGTCCCGAGAGCAGTGGACGGCTGCCCCGAGGCGGCTTTTCTGTGCGCGGGCACCCAACCTCCTTGACTTCATTCCCCGTTGGAAGCCTCGTAACAGGCCGCCTGCATGGATCAAATGGTCACGAGCAGCGCGATCGGGCCGACAAGTGGAAGGGGGCCCTCGACGCGGCCAACACTAGCGGCTGCCGTCAGACTACGGCCATGATCAACCGAAAAGTGGCACGGGAAGACGCCTGGTTCGCTCATGTTTCAGTCATGTTGCGCCTACGGGCTGAAGCTGCGCGGTCCCCATCGGTGATCTATTCGTGTCTTGACGGTAGTTGAGGCGGCTCGATTGGATCGTCAGGACCGTCACCCGAGCCCACCAGCCACCACCGCCCCGCCGATTGCCAAGTCTGGATGAACAAGTGACCATCGCCAGAAGCACTCGTACCTCCGCAACCTCCGCTGTTTCCCTGCTGGTTGTGGCCGCCGCCGCGCTGACGGGCTGCGGCTCCTCCGATGACTCGGGCAACAAGGACCCGTTGAAGGGCGACACCGCCAAGGCCGGTACGGTCGTGGTCGGTTCCAACAACTTCCCCGAGAGCATCCTGCTCGCCGACATCTACGGCGAGGCCCTCAAGGCCAAGGGAATCAAGGTCAGTTACAAGCTGAACATCGGCAGCCGCGAGACCACGTACGGACTGATCAAGAACGGCACGATCACGGTCCTTCCGGAGTACAACGGCGCGCTGCTCGCCTACCTGGACGCCAAGGCCGCGCCGACGTCCGTCGACGAGACCAGCCAGGCGATCTCGGCCAAGCTCGACCCGAAGCTGTCCCTGCTGGAGCCCTCCGAGGCCCAGGACAAGGACGCGATCGCCCTGAACGAGGCGACGGCCAAGAAGTACAACCTCACGGAGAAGTCGACCATCAGCGACCTCGCCGACCTGGCGAAGGACCTGGTCGTCGGTGGCTCGCCGGAATTCCAGACCCGGCAGCAGGGCCTGAAGGGTCTGAAGTCCGTATACGGTCTCGATTTCAAGAGCTTCAAGGCGCTGGACGCGGGCGGCCCGCTCACCGTGGCGGCGCTCAAGGGGAACAGCATCCAGGCCGCGGACATCTTCACGACGGACCCCGGAATCAGCAAGAACAAGTTCGTCGTGCTCCAGGACCCGAAGAATCTCTTCGGATTCGAGAATGTCACACCGCTGACATACAAGAGCGCTCTGCCCGCGGCCGGAGTCTCGGTCCTCAACGACGTCTCGGCGAAGCTCGACACCGAAACCCTGGTGAAGCTCAACAGCGACGTGCAGAACGGCAGCAAGGACCCGCTGGACGTGGCCAAGAACTGGCTGGCCTCGGCGGGACTGAGCTGACCCGGCGCCGGCAACCGGACGACGGATGCCTCGGGCCGGGAGGACAGCCTCCCGGCCCGGCCTGTTGACGGCGACGGTGTACGGCTGAGGAGTGAAGACCGTCATGCTCGAGCGCACGGCCGAGGCCGATCCGGTCACCCCCGGCACCTCGGTCACCCCTGGCTCCCCGGCCACCGGCGGTCCCGCTACCGGCAGTCCGGCCGCCGGGAGCACCGACGCGTGGAGCGCGCCGCCCGGTGCCGTCCTCGACGGCCGGGGTCTCGACGCCGCCACGGTGGCCCGGGTCGCCGACGGGGCGCCGCCATTCCCCTTGTGTCCGACGGCACTCGAGGCGATGGAGCACACCCGACGGGCGGCGCACCGGCTGGCGGCCGAGGGTGCCCGCGTCTACGGACGCAGCACCGGGGTGGGAGCGCACCGGGGACTCGCCGTCGAGGAACACGACGGCGCGGGCCACGATCTGCGGCTGCTGCTGAGCCACGCGGGCGGGGTGGGCGAAGCGCTGCCCGCCCGCCAGGTCCGCGCGATGATGGTGGTACGCGCCAACCAACTCCTGGCCGGAGGGTCGGGATTGGGCCCCGAGATCGCCACGGCCATCGCGCGGGCGCTGCGGGCCGGCGTATATCCCCGGGTGTCCGAGTACGGGTCCGTGGGCACCGGCGACCTGACCGCGCTGGCCCGACTGGGCCTCGCGCTCTTCGGCCACGACGCGTGGTCGCCCGAGGGTCCGCTGTCCGAGAGGCCGTTGGCCCAGCAGCCGATACCCGAGCCTCTTCCGCTGCAACGCGGGGACGCGCTGGCCCTGTTGAGCAGCAACGCCCTCACCCTCGGGGAGTCCGCGCTCGCCTGGCACGACCTCGGGACACCGCTGCGTGCCGCGCACGTCGTGGCCGCGCTCGCCCTGCACGCGGTGGACGGCTCCCTCGAACCGTACGCACCGGAGGTCCACGCGGCCCCTGCTCACCCGGCGATCGCGCGGGTGGCGAGGCATGTCCGGTGGCTGCTCGGCGCGGCGGCCGGATCGGGGACGGGTGTTCCGGGGCGGGCGGGCAGTGTGCCGGCACGGGTGCAGGACCCCTTCGGCTTCCGGTGCTTCCCGCAGGCTCACGGCCCCGCGATGGAGGCGTGGTCCGGCCTGGAGCGGGTGCTGTCCATCGATCTCAACTCCGCCACCGAGAACCCCCTCATCGGCTGGGACGACTTCACGGCCGCTCCCGTCGCCCGGCATCACGGCGGCTTCTTCACCGCGCCGCTGACCCTCGCACTCGATCAGCTGGCCCTCGCCGTGCTCGGCACGGCCCGGCTCTCGGCGGCGCGGCTGTCCGCCCTCGGCCGTCCCGAACTGACCGGACTTCGCTCCTACCTGGCCGACGCATCCTCGGCCGGGTCGGGAATGATGATCCTGGAGTACGGCGCCGCCTCCGCCCTCGCCGAGATACAGGCGTGCGCCACCCCGGCCTCGCTCGGGCATGTCGTGCTGTCCCAGGGCATGGAGGAAGCGGCGACCTTCGCGACCCAGGCCGCACGCAAGGCGCTGCGCGCGGCGGAGGCCTACCGGCTGGTCCTGGCCTGCGAACTCGTAGCGGCCGTGCGGGCGTTGCGTCTGCGTGGCACTCCGCCCGCGCCCGGCACCCCGGCGGGCCGCGCCTATCTGCGCGCGACGGCGGCGCTGGACCCGGACATGCGGGACCGCCCGCTCACCGACGATGTGACCGCGGCGGCGGCCCTGCTGGACGGGTTCGCCGAACTCACCGGCGGCGAAGGAGAGCCCGCCCGCCTGGGTTAGAGTCGGCGCGGTCCCGGTCGGAGGTTCTGCCGTGGGCGGGCTGTGCGTTGGGGGATGACGGCACCATGCGGTACGAACACGTGGAACTCTCCGGGTACGAGATCCAGGGGGTCCTCGGCCGGGGCGGCTTCGCCACGGTCTACCGGGCACATCAGGTGGCGGTGGGCCGGGAAGTCGCGCTGAAGGTCGACAGCAGGGTCCTGGCCTCGGACCGCGACCGGCAGCGCTTCCTGCGCGAGGTCACGGCAGCGGGCCGGTTGTCCGGACATCCGCACGTGGTCCCGGTGTACGACGCGGGCGTCCTCGGCGACGACCGCCCGTACATGGTCATGGAGCTGTGTCCGGGAGGCTCGCTCGGCGACCGCCTGCACCGCCATGGACCGCTCTCCGTCGAGGAGGCCCGGGACATCGGGCTCGGCATCGCCGACGCGCTGGCCGCGGCGCACGCCGCCGGGGTGCTGCACCGCGACATCAAGCCGGGCAACATCATGGTCAACCGGTACGGCGGGGCCGCCCTCACCGACTTCGGTCTGGCCGCCATGCCGAGGCCCGGCCGGGAACTGTCGGTGACACGCGAGGCGCTGACTCCGGCGTACGCGCCGCCCGAGGCGTTCCACCTGTCCGAACCCACCACGACGGGCGACGTCTACTCGCTCGCCGCCACGCTCTACGCCCTCCTGCGGGGCCGCCCGCCCCACCACCCGGACGACGGCACCCAGCTCAGTCTCGCGGAGCTCATCGTCCGGCACACCTGGCCCTACGCCGACCTGCCGGGCGTGCCGGGCGCCCTCAACGAGGTCCTCAGGCAGGCACTGGAGACGGATCCGGCCTCACGGACACAGGACGCGTCGGCGTTGCGGGACGCTCTGGCCGCCGTCGACGTCGACAGCGCCGCCCGGAGCGTGTTCGGACCGGCGCCCCGGACGGCCACCACCGTTCCCGCTCACCGGGACGCGCCTCCCACCTCGTACGAACCGCCCGCTCCCACCTCGTACGGCCCGCCCGTCACCGTTCCCCCGCCACCCTCGGACCCGTACCCTCCGGGCCCGGTGTCTCCGGGCGACCGCCCCGACGGCGGTGGAGCGGCGAGCACGGTGGCGGAGCCGGCGACCCGCGGGTCCTCGCGATGGCGTCCGGGCCTGATCGGCGTGCTGGCGGCGGTGGTCTCGGTGAGCGTGTCCGTCACCTGGGTGGTCCATGAGTACGGGTCGCCGGGCGGCCCCGGCTCCTCAAGGGGCGGAACCCCGACCTCCAGCACCTCGGGCAAGGCCTCGCCGGGCGCCGACGCGGCCTTCGGCGGCGTGCGGGCCACGCGGAGCGGCTGCGCGGCCGCCGGCGTCGAAGGGGTGGGCGGCCGCTGTGTCACGACCCCCGAGTGCTGGAGCGGCATCACCGACATCTCGGGGACGATCACCGTCAGCCGCGCCGACTGTCACGTCGCGCACGTGTGGCAGACCTTCGCCGTCGCCCCGCTGCCCAAGGACGGGATGACGTACAACGCGAGGGATCTGGTCAGGCATCCCGACGTGAAGGCGTTGTGTTCCCAGCAGGTGATGCGTGACTCCCTGACGTCCGCGAGCCGTTCCGACGGCACCCGCTGGGACGTGGACGTCCTGCCGCCGACCGCCCCGCAGTGGGCCGAGGGCCTCAGGGTGTTCCGTTGTGTCGCCGCGGCGGAAACGGACGACGGCGAGATCACCGATAGCCACTTCGGCGCGAGCGGCTGACCGCGCACGGTCCGAACGGGCCCCGCCCGGACCGGGGTTCAGACCGCCGGGCGGTCTTTTCCGGGCAGGCTCAGCAGCCAACGCCAGCGCCGGCCTTCGGTCACGCAGGTCGCGGCGGCCAGCACGGTGACCAGGACCGCCGCCCAGGCGGGCCAGGCGAGCCACGAGAACACCACCGCCGCGACGAGTTGCAGCAGCACCAGCAGCACGGTCGCCCAACCCGGCACCGGTACGACGACGTTGGCCTTGTCCCCCGGCGTCGAGAAGACCGTCGGCAGACCGATGAGCAGCACCACGGAAGCAACGGCGAGCAGCCACGAACGGTCGGACAGCGCCCAGGGGGTGGCCACCCAGGCCACGATCTCCGTCGTGAAGCGAAGGACGGACGGTATGCGGTCGTCGGGTCGCCCCGACGCGGTCGTTCCGGGCGCGGTATCGGTCACCGCGAAACGATCCCACGCCGGACTCCCGATCACCAGACGGGCGCGCTCCCGAGGAGACGCGGTCCGCGGATCACCGCGCGGCGGACGCGATGTTTCCGCCCGTGATGCCCTTCGGGTTCAGGTGGGCGATGTGACCGCTCTCGGTGCCGGCGGAGGGATCGATGACGCAGTCGATGAGCGCCGGGCGGCCGGAGGCCAGTGCCTCGGTGAGGGCCGCGGTGACCTCGGCGGGCGTGGTCGCGCGGTAGCCCCTGCCACCGAACGCCTCGATCATCAGGTCGTGCCGGGCCGCGACCATCAGGGTGGTCGGTGAGGGCGCGTCACCGCGGGGATTGACGTCGTCGCCTCGGTAGACACCGCCGTTGTTCATGACCACCGTGACGACGGGCAGCTCGTACCGGCAGATCGTCTCCAGCTCCATGCCGCTGAACCCGAAGGCGCTGTCGCCCTCCACGGCGACGACCGGGGCGCCGCCGCTCTCGACGGCGGCGGCGATCGCGTAGCCCATGCCGATGCCCATGACACCCCAGGTGCCGCTGTCGAGGCGGTGCCGCGGTACGCGCATGTCGATGACGTTGCGCGCGATGTCCAGCGCGTTCGCGCCCTCGTTGACGATGTACGTCTCCGGGTGCTCGCGCACGACGTCGCGTACGGCCTTCAGGGCGCCCAGGAACTGCATGGGACGCGGATCCGCCGTCAGCCGCTCCGCCATCCTCGCGACGTTCTGCGCCGACCGCGCGCCCAGTTCCGCGCGCCAGGCGGCGGGGGCCGCGATCCGGCCCGGTTTGGCGCGCTCGGCGATCGCGTCCAGCACCGACTCGATGTCTCCGACGAGCGGGGCCGCGATGGGCTGGTTGCTGTCCATCTCCCTGGCCTCGATGTCGACGTGGATGAACCGGGCGGCGGGGTTCCACTGCGGTGCCTGGCCGTGGCTCAGCAGCCAGTTGAGGCGGGCGCCGACGAGCATCACGACATCGGCCTTCTTCAGGGCCAGCGAACGGGCGGTCGCCGCCGACTGCGGGTGGTCGTCGGGCAGCAGGCCCTTGGCCATCGACATGGGTATGAACGGGATGCCGGTGGACTCCACGAACTCGCGGACGCGTTCGTCGGCCCGCGCGTACGCGGCACCCTTGCCGAGCACCAGAAGCGGCCGCTCCGCGCCCGCGAGCAGCTCGACGGCCCGGTCCACCGCCTCGGGCCCGGGGAACTGGCGCGGCGCGGGATCGACGAGCCGGCTGAGCGTCCGCGCGCCCGCCTCCGCGTCCATGACGGAGCCGAGCACCGCGGCGGGGATGTCGAGATACACGCCGCCGGGGCGCCCCGAGACCGCGGTGCGCAGGGCGCGGGCGATGCCCCGGCCGATGTCCTCCACGCGGCTCACCCGGTAGGCGGCCTTGCAGAACGGCTGCGCGGCGGCGAGCTGGTCCATCTCTTCGTAGTCACCCTGTCTGAGGTCGACCAGGTGCCGTTCGCTGGAGCCGGAGATCTGCACCATGGGGAAGCAGTTGGTGGTGGCGTTGGCCAGGGCGACCAGACCGTTGAGGAATCCCGGCGCGGACACGGTCAGACAGATTCCGGGCTTCCTCGTGAGGAAGCCGGCGGCCGCCGCGGCGTGACCGGCGTTGCTCTCGTGGCGGAACCCGATGTAACGGATGCCCCGCGCCTGCGCGAGGCGGGCCAGATCGGTGATCGGGATGCCGACGACCCCGTAGATCGTGTCGACGTCGTTCATCTGCAGCGCGTCGACGACCAGGTGATACCCGTCGGTGAGCTCGGTCTGCGCGTCGGCGTTCGGCGCGGTCTCCGGTGTCGAGGGAGCGGTCATGGTCCGAGGTCCTCCTTGGGCTGGTCCTGCCGGTTTCCGGTTCTGCGGTTTCCGGTTCTGGCGGTGGCTGATCCTGGTGGTTCCCGGTTCTGGCGGTGGCTGGTCCTGGTGGTGGTCACCCTCGCTCAGCGCAGGAGCCGCACCGCCGCGATCACCAGCGGATGCAGCCCGTCGGCTCCGGCGTCGGCGTACGCGAGGAGCCGGGAGCGCATGCGGGGGTCCCAGAAGCGGCTGATGTGCCCCGCGACGGCCTCGGCGGCCGACTCCTCCGGCAGGTGCCCGAGGTTCACGGCGATGTCGTTGGCCATGCGGCGCTCCGGTGGCACGGTCGCCGTCATCTCAGTCCACCACCGTGAGGACGTCGTCGGCGGCCCGTTCCGGTGACCTCGCGGCGTGCCCGAGCGGATGGGCGAGTCCCACCTGTACGGCGGTCACCTTGTACTCGGGGCAGTTGGTCGCCCAGTCCGAGTTCTCGGTGGTCACCACGTTGGCTCCGGTCACGGGGTGGTGGAACGTCGTGTAGACGACGCCGGCCGGCATCCGGTCGGAGATCTCCGCCCGCAGGGTGGTGCGCCCGACGCGGCTGGCCAGCGTCACCAGCGCGCCGTCGGTGATGCCACGGACCTCGGCGTCGTGCGGGTGCAGCTCCAGGATGTCCTCGGGATGCCAGGCGACGTTGCCCGTTCGCCGGGTCTGCGCGCCGACGTTGTACTGGCTGAGGATGCGCCCGGTGGTGAGCACCAGCGGGAAGCGCCGGGTGCTGCGCTCGTTGGTCGGCACATAGGCGGTGACGACGAACCTGCCCTTGCCGCGCACGAATTCGTCGACGTGCATGACGGGAGTCCCCTCGGGAGCGCAGGCGTTGCACGGCCACTGCACGCTGCCCAGCTTGTCGAGCAGGCCGAAGGACACTCCGGTGAACGTCGGGGTGACGGCGGCGATCTCGTCCATGATCCGGCCGGGATGGTCGTACGTCATCGGGTAGCCCATGGCGGTGGCGATCTCGCACACGATCTGCCACTCGTGCCTGCCGGTCCTCGGCTTCATCACGGCGCGCACCCGGTTGATCCGGCGTTCGGCGTTGGTGAAGGTGCCGTCCTTCTCCAGGAAGGACGCGCCGGGCAGGAAGACATGGGCGAACCTGGCCGTCTCGTTGAGGAACAGGTCCTGCACGACGACGAGTTCCATGGCTTCGAGCGCGGCGGTGACGTGCTGGAGGTTGGGGTCGGACTGCGCGATGTCCTCGCCGTGCACGAACAGGCCGCGGAACGTCCCGTCGATCGCCGCGTCGAACATGTTGGGGATCCGCAGTCCGGGTTCGGCGAGGAGGGTGCCGCCCCACAGGTTCTCGAACACCTCACGGACGGCGTCGTCGGACACATGGCGGTAGCCGGGCAGTTCGTGCGGGAAGGAGCCCATGTCGCAGGAGCCCTGGACGTTGTTCTGCCCGCGCAGGGGGTTGACCCCGACGCCGTCGCGGCCGATGTTGCCGCACGCCATCGCGAGGTTGGCCATTCCCATGACCATGGTGGAGCCCTGGCTGTGTTCGGTGACACCGAGGCCGTAGTAGATGGCGCCGTTGGGTGCCGTCGCGTACAGCCGTGCGGCGGCGCGCAGTTGGCCGGCCGGGACACCGCTGAGCTCCTCGGTGGCCTCCGGGCTGTTCTCGGGCCGGGCGACGAACTCCGCCCACGCGTCGAAGCCCTCGCACCGGGTGTCCACGAAGGACCGGTCGACCAGCCCCTCGGTGACGACCACATGGGCCATGGCGTTGACGACGGCGACATTGGTGCTGGGCCGGAGCTGGAGGTGGTGCGCGGCCTCGATGTGCGGGGAGCGCACCAGGTCGATGCGGCGGGGGTCGACGACGATCAGCTCCGCGCCCTCGCGCAGGCGCCGCTTCATCCGGGAGGCGAACACCGGGTGTCCGTCGGTGGGGTTGGCCCCGATCACCATGATGACGTCGGCCTCCGCCACGGAGCGGAAGTCCTGGGTGCCGGCCGACTCGCCGAAGGTCTGCTTGAGTCCGTATCCGGTCGGGGAGTGACAGACGCGGGCGCAGGTGTCCACGTTGTTGTTGCCGAACGCGGCGCGCACCATCTTCTGGACGACGTACACCTCCTCGTTGGTGCACCGCGACGAGGAGATCGCGCCGATCGAACCCTGCCCGTACCGGTGCTGGATGTCCCGCATCCGGCGGGCGACCGTGCCGATGGCCTCGTCCCAGCCGACCTCGCGCCAGGGGTCGGTGATGCTGTCGCGCACCATGGGCTTCAGGACCCGGTCGGGGTGGCTCGCGTAGCCGAAGGCGAAGCGGCCCTTCACACAGGAGTGGCCCTCGTTGGCTCCGCCGTCCTTGTACGGCACCATCCGGACGAGTTCGTCGCCGCGCAGCTCGGCCTTGAAGGAGCAGCCGACACCGCAGTAGGCGCAGGTGGTGACCACCGACCGGGTCGGCATGCCGAGTTCGACCACCGACTTCTCCTGGAGCGTGGAGGTCGGGCAGGCCTGGACGCACGCGCCGCAGGAGACGCACTCGGAGTCCATGAACGTCTCCGCGGCGCCGGGTGAGACCTTGGAGTCGAAGCCGCGTCCCTCGATGGTGAGCGCGAAGGTGCCCTGGACCTCGCCGCAGGCGCGGACGCAGCGGGAGCAGGCGATGCACTTGGCGGGGTCGAAGTCGAAGTACGGGTTGGAGGTGTCCTTCTGCGCGTCGAGGTGGTTCTCGCCCTCGTAGCCGTACCGCACCTGGCGCAGGCCCACCACGCCCGCCATGTCCTGGAGTTCGCAGTCGCCGTTGGCGGGGCAGGTGAGACAGTCGAGCGGATGGTCGGAGATGTACAGCTCCATGACGCCCTGGCGGAGCTTCTCCACCTTCGGTGTCTGGGTCCTGACCGTCATCCCGTCCGCCACCGGTGTGGTGCAGGAGGCCGGGGTGCCGCGCCGGCCGTCGATCTCCACCACGCACAGCCGGCAGGAGCCGAACGCCTCCAGGCTGTCGGTGGCGCACAGCTTGGGTATGCCGACGCCGGCGAGCGCGGCGGCACGCATCACCGAGGTGCCCTCGGGGACGGTCACCGCCAGCCCGTCGACCTCCACCGACACGGTGGCCGCCCCGGGCCGTTCCGGGGTTCCGAAGTCGGGTTCCTTGAGCAGTGTCATGAGGTGCCCTCCCGCCTCGCGCCGCCGTGCCGCCGGGAGTCGGGCTCCCGGCCGGATTCGCGGGCGAGGAAGTCGTCGGGGAAGTGGGTGAGGGCGCTCCGTACGGGCATCGGGGTGAGCCCGCCCATCGCGCACAGCGAACCGTCGGTCATCAGGTCGCACAGGTCCTCCAGGAGCGCCAGGTTCTCGTCCCGGTTCCGGCCGGCCACGATCCTGTCGATGACCTCGACGCCGCGTACCGAACCGACCCTGCACGGTGTGCACTTGCCGCAGGACTCGGCGGCGCAGAACTCCATCGCGAAGCGGGCCTGGGCGGCCATGTCGACGGTGTCGTCGAAGACGACGACACCCCCGTGGCCGACCAGCGCACCGGCTTCCGCGAAGGCCTCGTAGTCCATGGGCAGGTCGAACATCGAGGGGGGCAGGTAGGCGCCGAGCGGTCCGCCGACCTGCACCGTGCGCACCGGGCGCCCGGAGAACGTACCGCCGCCGAAGTCCTCGACGAGTTCGCGCAGGGTGACGCCGAACGCGGTCTCGACGATGCCGCCGTGCGCGATGTTGCCGCCGAGCTGGAAGACCTGGGTGCCGCGCGAGCGTTCGACACCGAGTCGCTCGTAGGCGCGCGCTCCGGCGGCGAGCACGACGGGGACGGTCGCGAGGGTGAGTACGTTGTTCACCACGGTCGGTCTGCCGAACAGGCCCTCGATCGCCGGGATCGGGGGTTTGGCCCGGACCGTGCCGCGTTTGCCCTCCAGGCTCTCCAGCATGGAGGTCTCCTCGCCGCAGATGTACGCGCCGCCGCCGACGCGCACCTGCAGGTCGAAGTCGAGTTCCGAACCGAGGATGCCCTCGCCGAGCCAGCCGTGTTCGCGGGCGACGCCGATCGCGGCCCGCATCGTGGCCACCGCGTCCGGGTATTCCGAGCGGATGTAGACGTAGCCCTCGCTCGCCCCGACCGCGTGCGCGGCTATGGTCATGCCCTCGATGAGCATGAACGGGTCGCCCTCCATGACCATCCGGTCGGCGAAGGTGCCGCTGTCGCCCTCGTCGGCGTTGCAGCAGACGAACTTGAGGTCGTCGGCGCGGTCGAGGACGGTCTTCCATTTGACGCCGGCCGGGAAGCCCGCGCCGCCCCTGCCCCGCAGCCCGGACGCGGTGACCTCGGCGACCACGTCCGCGGGCGGACGCTCCAGCGCGGCGCGCAGTCCGGCGAGGCCACCGTGTGCCACGTAGTCGTCCGTGGACAGCGGGTCGGTGACGCCGATCCGGGCGAAGGTGACCCTGTTCTGCCGCGCCAGCCACGGGAGTTGGTCCACGACACCGAGCCGCAGCAGATGGTCGGCACCGTCGAGCAGGCCCGCGGCGAGCAGGTCCTCGACGTCCGACGGGGCCACGGGGCCGTATCCGACGCGGCCGACCGGGGTCACCACCTCGATCAGGGGCTCCAGCCAGAGCATGCCGCGTGAGCCGTTGCGTACGACGTCGAGGGGGACGCCGTCGCGCACGGCGGCCTGCCGCAGCGCGTCCGCGACGTCGTCCGCGCCGACGGACCGGGCCGCCGAGTCGCGGGGGACGTAGACGGTGGTCGCGGGGGGCGCAATGTCATTGACGTCGTCGTTCACGAGGAGACCGTCCCCTCCAGGATCGCGCCCAGCCGGACGGGTCCGACGCGTCCGTAAAGCCGCCCGTTCACCTCGACCGACGGGCCCAGGGCGCAGTTGCCGAGGCAGAAGACCTGCTCGACGGTGACGGCGCCGTCCGCGCTGGTCTCCCCGAGTTCCAGTCCGGCCTCTCGGACGTAGACCACCAGACGTTCGGCGCCGAGCGCCTGGCAGGCCTCCGCCCGGCAGACGCGCACGGTGGTGCGTCCGGCCGGTTCACCGCGGAAGTCGTGGTAGAAGGTCACCACTCCGTGGACGTCCGCCCGGGAGAGGTTGAACTCGTCGGCGAGCACGGGAATCGCCTCCGGCGGCACACAGCCCAACTCGGCCTGTACGGAGTGCAGTACGGGCAGGAGCGCGCCGCGCTGATCCCGGTGAACGGCCGCCGCCCTCCGGACCACGCTCTCGACCGTGTCATCCACGCTGGCCGTCATAGTCGCTCCGCCTTCCGTCGTGCGGGTCCCGGGCGATGCCTGCGAGACTGAGACAATACCCCATACAGGCTTCTGTATACAGAACTCAATCCAAATCAACTTCCGTCGGCCGAGCGACAATTGACCCCGGGGGACGACGACCGTCGGCGCGTCGCGAGCGCCCCGCACACCGTGGATGCCCTGCCGGCACCCCTGCCGACCTGGGAATCACCTCCCGGCGACCCATCGTCCTGCATACGAAAACCTGTATGCTGACGCGGCCGTCGGCAACCCTTTCGGCGGCCACCTCTTGGCAGAGCCGTCGGCCCCGCGGGCCCGGTGGCGGAACGGGGTTCCCATGCGTGAGGCACTCACGGCCGCCGCGACCCGGCGCGTCACCCGCCCGGCGCCGCTTCGGCAGGCGGTGTACGACGCCCTGACCGAGCTGATCGTCAACGGCTCCCTCAAGCCCGGCCAGCATCTCGTCGAGGCCGAGCTCGCCGAGCATCTCGGGGTCAGCCGACAGCCCGTACGGGAGGCCCTGCAGCGGCTCCAGACCGACGGTTGGGTCGATCTGCGCCCCGCGCAGGGGGCCTTCGTCCACTCCCCCACCGAGGAGGAGGCCGCCCAACTCCTGGACGTCCGGGCGGTGCTGGAGACCTACTCGGCCCAACTCGCCGCCCAGCAGGCGAAGCCCGGGGACGTCGAAAGGCTCTGGGAGTTGCACCAGGAGGGCGTCGACGCCCTCGCCGCGAGCGACATCGAGCGGCTGGTCGCGGCCAACACCGCACTGCACACCTTCATCACCTCGATCGCCGACAACGCCGTACTGGCCGAACTGATCGCGGGGGTCAGCCAGAAGGTGCGCTGGTACTACACGCCGATCGCGCGGCCCCGCGGCAAGGAGGCCTGGAACGAACACGCCCAGCTCATCAGGGCCATCGCCAAGGGCGACTCCGACCGCGCCGGCGAGGTCATGCGCAAGCACACCGAGCGCACCACCGGCTTCTACCGCAAGCAGCTCGCCGCCGGGACGAACCAGGACTGACCGGAGGGGCCCTCGCGCGGAAGCCATGACGCGCGTCCGCCGCGTCACGCCGCGGGGGCGGGCCGAAGCCCGGCGTCTCCGGGCTTGAGCGTTTCGCCCGCGGGCCGGAGGGTTCCGTCCCCCTGCCCGCGCCCTTCGTCTCCGGGCCTGAGCCGTTCGTCTCCATGATTGAGCCCTTCGTCTCCGGGCCGGAGCTGTCGCCCCCCGGACCGCAAGACGTTCGGCTCGGGTCCGGATCCGGGAAACGCGCCGGCTGCCGCCGCCGTCAGTTCCAGCAGCCACGGCCGCACGGTGCACAGCAGCACGTCGAGTCCTCCACCGTCCGGTCCGAGCATCACGTCGGCGGGCACGAGCACCGGATCCGCGTGCAGGGTGGAGGTGGCACTGCCCCTGGGTCCTCCCCCGCCGGACCGGGCCGGGACGAACAGGTCCGAGGCCTGCGCCGGGACGACCCACAGCGTCAGACCGTCCCGCCCGGCGAGCGGCCGCGAGGACCAGAGGTAGCTGTCGGCCTCGCCCGCCGCGACCACCTGGTGCTTGCGGCCTCGCAGGGCGACCACGTCGGCGAATCGGGCGGCGACCGAGCGGGACTTCCCGTACGACCTCTCGTACGTCGTCCCGTACGTCGTCTCGTACGTCGCCCCGTAGGGATCCTCGTCCAACGCCAGGCCGGCGAGATGCCGCCCCGCGGCGACCTCCTCCCGCACCCAGGAACCGCCGCAGGACTCGATGGCGGCGACCGCGGCGAAGTGGGACGCGAGCACGGCGGCGGTCGCCGGGCAGACGCGGGCGGTCCGCGCGACCACGTCGGCGGCCGCGGACAGCCCGAGGCCGGCGCCGCCGGACTCCCGGGGGACGGTGAGACCGAGGAGTCCGGCGCGACCGAAGGCCGACACCGCGTCACGAGGGAACCGGCCTTCCACGGCCGTCAGTTCGGCGGCGGGTGCGACGACTTCGACCAGGACGGCCGAGAGAGAAGTGCGGTGGGACACGGGGTGACCCCCTCCTCGCGAACAGCTTCCCACGGGAACTGCATACAGTATGCAGCTCGTAATCGCGTTGGACCAGAGAGGCGGGACGGCGAATCCCGGCGACCCGGCCGGCACCAATGGATCGGGACCCCGATCTCGACTCCTCAGTCCCGCGGGTCGATCTCCCTCAGCAGCCCGGTCGTGACGTCGAAGACGAAGCCGCGGACATCGTCGGTGTGCGGAAGGAACGGTGACGTCCGCACCCGCCGCATCGACTGCCGTACATCCTGGTCGACATCACGGAACGCCTCGACCGCCCAGGCCGGCCGCTGCCCGACCTCCATCTCCAGCTCGTGCCGGAACTCCTCGGTGATGCTCTGCAGACCACAGCCGGTGTGGTGGATGAGTATGACGCTGCGCGTACCGAGGGCACGCTGACTGATCGTCAGGGAACGGATGGTGTCGTCGGTGACGACACCGCCCGCGTTGCGCACGGTGTGACAGTCGCCCAGTTGGAGACCGAGGGCGGCATGCAGATCGATGCGGGCGTCCATGCAGGCCACGACGGCGACGCCCTGAACCGGCCGCGCGTCCCTGCCCGGGTCCACGAACCCGGCGGCATAGGCGCGGTTGGCGGCCACGAGCCGGTCGATGACCGTCCCGTCACCCGGAAGGCGGTCGGCGGACGGGGCGGGACGACGGGATGCTGAAGTCGACATTGCGGGGCTACCTCACTCCGGTCGATGACGGGAAGACCTCTACCCCTTTCATGTATGCGATATGCGATAACCCACGTTCTCCCCGACCTCTTGCGGAGCCGTCACGCCATCCGGCGGGAAGGAAGGGCGTCCACCCCCGGAGCGGCACGGGGTCGCCGACCGCCGCGCCAGGCCCTGCCGACACGGCACCTCGCCTCGGCGTGAAGCCCACACCGCACCGCGCCTCGGTGTGGAGCCGACACAGCACCGCGCCTCGGCGTGAAGCCGACACAGCACCGCGCCTCGGCGCCACCTGACCCGAACGGCAGGCCCCCGGGACTCCGCGCACCCCACGACCGTACGGGGCATGACGCGACGACCGTACGGGGCACGGCGCGCGAGGGCCGTGCGGGGCCCTGCGCGCGCCGCCTTTCATCGGCGGCGGAACGGTCCTGTCCCTCGGTGTCGCAGGGCGGTCATCGACGGTGATGGCACCCGGCCTGCACAAACGGGCGCGTGGCGCGGGTCTCGCCATGGAACCGGCCGCGTCGGCCGCCGTGGCCGTGCTGATCACGGCCACGGCCCTGTCGATCGACAGGCCGCGCGGCATCACGCCGTGCGGACGGCGGCTCCAGAGCGCGCGACGACGGGTTCAGGGTGATTTATGGTGACTCAAGGAGGACGCCCCGACCGGAGGTGCAATGATGCGCGCCGCGGCAGCGATCGGCTCTCTGGCTGTCAGCGTGGCGCTCATCGTCGCGACATCGGCTTGCGACGAGGGTGAGCCGGAGTCGACGAAGACCCAGTACGGGGACTGTGACGTCTCGGGACACCACGGAGAGTTCCACCTGTCGCCCAAGACGGCGGGCGCCCTCACGGTCAAGACGACCCTGCCCGCCCCCGGCTGGTGGAACGGCGACACGCCGGCCTCCGTCAAGAGCGGCTACGAGTACTGCATGGCCGCCAACATCGCCTACCGGTCCGGGCTCGACCGGCTGAAGGTGGAGAACGCCCCCTTCCCCGAGGTCGTGTCCGGCCGGACCACGAACTTCGACCTGGCCCTGGCGCAGATCACGATCACCCCGGAACGGAGCAAGGTCGCCGCGTTCTCCCCGCCCTACCTCGACTCGACCCTGGGAGTGCTGATCAGGGACGGCGAGAAGATCAATGAGAACAACCTCCGCGACGTGCGTATCGGAGTGGCCGAGGGCACCACGGGTGAGGCGTTCGTCAAGAACCGCCTCAAGCCGACGAAGCCCGTCACCGCCTACGCCAACGACCCGGAGATGGTCACGGCGCTGGAGAAGGGCCGGATCGACGCGGTCGTCCACGACACGACGATCCTGCTGGCGTACCCCCAGAAGCGGGAGGGCAGGGTGCGCATCGTGGGGCAGTACCGGACCGACCAGGGTTACGGCGCCCTGTACCCGAAGGGGTCACCGAACAAGAGCGAGCTCGACCATGTGATCAAGCAGCTCATCGACGACGGGACGCTCGCCAAACTGTCGGTCGTCTATCTCGGGGCCGCTTTCGGCCAGGACCCGGACAAGATCCCTTACTTCACGGTGAAGGAAGGTTCCTGAACGCTCCGGCCCGCCCCGCACCGCACCACTCGCCCCGCACCTCGCGCCCCACACCACGCGGCACGCACCCCGCACCACTCGGCACGCACCCCACACCACGCACCCCGCGGCGGTCCGGTCCGCCCCGTTTCACAGGTCCGCCAGCAGAAGACTTCCCAGGTCCCCGGCGGCTCCGGCGTCGAGCGCCTGCTCAGCCCAGATGATCTTGCCCCGGTCGGTGTACCGGGTCCCCCAGCGGCGGGACATCTGCGCGACGAGGAACAGACCACGGCCCCCCTCGTCGGTGAAGGCCGCGCGGCGCAGGTGCGGGGAGGTACTGGTGCCGTCGGCGACCTCGCAGATGAGACTGTCGCGATCGCGCAGCAGCCGCAGACTGATGGGGCTCCCGCCGTAGCGGATGGCGTTCGTCACCAGTTCGCTGAGGATCAGCTCGGTCGTGAAGGCGGCCGCGCCGAGCCCCCAGGCCTCCAGCCGGCGGGTGGCCTCGGCGCGGATCCGTGAGACGGCCGCGGGGTCTTCCGGCACCTCCCACTCCGCGACCTGGTCGGGGTCGAGCAGCCGGGTGCGTGCGACGAGCAGGGCGACATCGTCAGTCGCCCTGGTGCGCAGCATCGCGTCGAGCACCGCCTGGCAGGTGTCTTCGGGGCTGGTGCCCTCCGTATGGGCGAGCGCGTCCTTCAGCATGCCGAGCCCGGTGTCGATGTCACGGCCGCGGGCCTCGACCAGGCCGTCGGTGTAGAGAACCAGCCGGCTGTCGGCGGCGAGCCGGAGTTCGGCCGTCTCGACCGGCAGGCCCGCCCCCACGCCCAGGGGCGGGGCGACGGGGATGTCGGGGAAGGTCACGGAGCCGTCGGGCGAGACCAGCGCCGGACCGGGATGGCCGGCCCGGGCGATGACACACCGCCCGGAGACCGGATCGTAGACCGCGTACAGACAGGTGGCACCGGTGATGGCCTCCGCCGCCGCGTCCTCGTCGATCCGGGTGATCAGGTCGTCCAGGTGCCCGAGAATCTCGTCCGGAGCCAGGTCCAGGGCGGCGAAGTTGTGCACCGCCGTCCTCAGGCGTCCCATCGTCGCGGCCGCGTGCAGACCGTGTCCGACGACGTCGCCGACGACCAGGGCCACCCGGGCCCCCGGCAGCGGGATGACGTCGTACCAGTCGCCGCCCACCCCCGCCTGGGCCGGCAGGTACCGGTGTCCGACATCCAGCGCGGACAGCTCGGGGAGCACCCCGGGCAGCAGGCTGCGCTGGAGGGTGACGGCCGTGATGTGCTCGCGGGTGTAGCGGCGGGCGTTGTCGATGCACACGGCCGCCCGGGCGGCGAGTTCCTCTGCCGGGGACAGGTCGTCCGGCTCGAACGGGTCCTGCTCCGAACGCCAGAACTCCACGACTCCCAGCAGTTGTCCCCGCGCCTGGAGCGGCACCGAGATCATGGAGTGGATGCCGTAGTCGATGATCTTCCGCGTCCGCTCCGGGTCCTGGGCCCGCCATCCGTCGGCCGTGGCGAGGTGCTCCACGAGGACCGGCCGGCCGGTGACGATACCGATGGCCACGGGGTTGCCCGGCACGTGGTGCATGCGGGTCCCGACTGGGGAAAGCGGCGCGTCGTCCCGGACGCCCGCCGCCGCGACGCGGTGCATCTCCATGTTCGCCCCGGTCGGTTCACCACCGTGCAGCACGGGTTCCACCAGCTCGATGGTCGCGAAGTCGGCGAAGCGCGGGACGGCCACCTCGGCCAGTTCCTCGGCGGTGCGCTTCACGTCGAGGGTGGTGCCGATCCGCGTACTGGCCTCGTAGAGCAGTCGCAGGCGCCCGCCCGCCACGTCCGCCCGGCCCGCGAGGGCGCGCAGCTCCGTGGTGTCCCGCAGGGTGGCCACGCTGCCCCCCTTCGGCCCCACCGGCCGCACGTTGACCGCGAGCAGGGTGTCCCCGGCCAGGAAGACCTGGTCGGTGACGGCCTGGCCGGATCCCAGCAGTGCGGCCAGGGCCGGGCTCAGCCCGAGTGCGGTGACCGCCCTGCCCTCGGCCTCCGGCGGCAGCGCGAGCAGCCGGCGCGCCTCGTCGTTGGCCAGTTGCAGTGTTCCGTCACCGTCCAGGATGATCACGCCTTCGCGGACCGCGTGCAGCACCGCGTCGTGGTGCTCGTACATACGGGTCATCTCCACCGGCCCCAGGCCCGCGGTCTGGCGCCGCAGACGCCCGCTGACGAGTGCGGACCCACCCGCGGCCAGCAGCAGCGCCACACCGCCGGCGGCGAAGATCACCGGCAGTTGGTTCTGGACCACATTGGCCACCTTGTCCACCGTGACCCCCACGGTGATGAGGCCGACGACGGTCCCCCTCTCGTCGAAGACGGCCACCGTCGAGTCGACGGCCTTCCCCAGACTGCTGTCGAAGGTGGTCTGGTGGGGCTGGCCTCCGAGCGCCTCGCCGTAAGACGTGGAGACGTGCTTGCCGATCTGGTCCGGGTCCGGGTGGGTCCACCGGAAGCCGTACGGGCTCAGCGCCACGACGTAGTCGACGCCGGTCTTCTTGCGCACCACCTCGGCATGGGGCTGGAGTGCCGCCGTGGGGTCCTTGCTCTTCATCGCCGCCGCGGTGCCGGGGGCGTTCGCGAACGTCTCGGCCACCGCCAGTGACCGGTCGCCGGCCTCCCGGATCGCCCGGTTGCGGTCTTGGAACACGAGCACCACCACGGCCGTGGCGATGAGCAGCAGGACGACCGCCAGTTGCAGCAGGAAGACCTGACCGGCGACGCTCCGCGGAGTCAGCATCGACCGCACACGCCGGCCAACCGATCGGCGATGGGCCTCCGGGCCCGACTCCGGCGGCCCGGCCTTCGGCTGCACACGGTCGCCCCGTCGGCTCGCTGGGACATGTCGCCCAAGTTTGCCCATTTCATCAGTATCAGTGACTGCCCCGGCGGGCGCGGCTCAGGACAGGCCGATCCCGGGTTCCCGGTGCTTTCGCCGAGACGGCCGACCGGGGTACGGCCGGCCGTTCGACGGCGGAGGTCCGGGGGCGAGCCGGGCCGGCCCGCCCCCGGGGGAGATCAGCTGTTGGCGTTGAGGACGGGGTAGTAGCCACTGGCGTGGCCGGTGGCGGTGGGGTGGTACGACTCCCAGCTCGGCGAGACCACCAGGGAGTGCAGCCAGCCGTCGCTGGAGCACAGCTCATGGCCGCCGAACGTGGTGCGGACGTCTCCGAAGACGAAGCCGTGGGCGGCGGCACGGCCGGCGATCACGCTGTCGATGACGTCCGACGCCTCGTCGATCTTGCTGTGCTTGGTGGCGCTGAGGCCGACGCAGAAGACGTTGAGCGTATACATGTGCGGGTAGCCGAGAACGACCACCTTGGCGTTGGGCGCCTTGGCGCGGATGGCGTCGTACGTGGCGTCCAGGCGGGCGGGGAGCGTGTTCCGGGCGTAGTTCTCGGCCGTGTTCACGCGATTGACGCAGTCGGTGTCCGAGCCGGTCACGCAGGTGGTCATGACGTCCGAGAAGCCGGCGTCGTTGCCGCCGATGGTGAGTGAGACGAGGCCGGTGGAGGAGTTCAGAGGGGCGAGCTGGCTGTTCGTCACATCAGTGGTGACCGCACCCGAGCAGGACGTGTCGGCGAACGTGGACGGTGCGTGGGCGTTTTTCCACAGGTAGGGGTAGGCACTGAGGCTGCGGTGGCAGCCTCCGCTCGAACTGTCGTAGTTCCCTGCGCCGTTGCCGGCCGAGTACGAGTCACCCAGCGCGACATAGGCCGGTCCGGCGGCATGCGCCGGACCGGTCAGCACCAGGCCGAACATCATCGCGAGACCGAGGGCGACAAGGGTGGATCGCAATTTGACGCGTCTCACAGGACCTCCCTGAGCGGGAAAGCTGGCCCTCATTTGGTACAACGGGCAACCACTTAACGGAAGTGTTCATGTCAACATTGTTTCCGTATTCAACATCACGTTTGACGTCACGGAAACACGTCGGGGACCGGACGCACGGCACCCTGGAGGAGGAGGTGTGACGGTGGGAGAGGACGCGTGATGCGAACCGGCGACGGGATGCGTCCATCAGACGGGATGCGTCACTCGGCGGTGGCCTGGATCCCGCCCGCGGAGCTGTGGCCGCCGATCCAGGACATCCGCCGGGACTACGATCCGCAGATCCACCGCTGGCCGCCGCACGTCAATCTGCTCTTCCCTTTCGTGCCCGAGTCCGATTTCGAGCGGGCCGCCTCCCCGCTCGCCGCGGCGACGGCCGAGGCACCGGTCTTCACCGCCCGGCTGGACGGGGTGCGGACCTTCCGGCACAGGGCGTACTCCACCGTGTGGCTCGATCCGGCAGCGGCCGGCACGGCACCCTGGGAGAACCTGCACCACCTGCTGCGGCAGCGGTTCCCGCTCGGCCATGGGCCCGCCAGGAACTTCACTCCGCACCTGTCCCTGGGCCGGACCCGGGATCCGCGGCGCGTCGGCGCCGACTGCGCCACCCGGCTCGACGCGATGACGGCGACGGTCTGGGAACTCGTCCTGCTCTCGCGCACGGGTCACGGGCCGATGCGGCCACGGGCCACGATCGCCCTGAGCACGGGCGAGATCCGCCGGCTGCCCGCACCCGGCCTCGAAGCGCCCGGCCCGGAGGACACGGCCTGGCTCTCCGCGATCTCCGACAGGTGAGGCCACGGCCGGGCGGCGGGATGGCGGGCCGAGCGCCAGTCACGGCCCGGCGGCGGCCCGGTGCCAGGCCGGCAGTCGGCCGCGCCGGCCCCCTCACCCCCCTGCCGCCGTACGACCCGCTCCGCTCGGCGAGCGCGGATCGATCACGTGCCGTCCGGCCGTCGAGCGGAGCCCCGGCGACGCACGCGCAACACGGTGAGGCTCGCCACAAACCCCTCCCCAAAAACGGACGAATAGATAAAAATGCTTCTTTGGAGCTGATTGCCCCCTTTGCAACCGGCTCCATGGACTCAACGACCAGCGGCATGGGAGAAGCGTTTGATCACCGTACGCAAGCGGCGCACCGGGCTGATGGCTACGGCCGGGGCACTCGCACTCACGGCGCTGGGCGGTACCAGTTACGCCGCCACCAACGACACCGGGACTCACCCGGAGACACGGGCACAGGCGCACACACAGGCACAGACAACCCAGACGGACGCCCAGGACGTCTCCGACGCCCGAATAAGGATCACGCCCGGGCAAGGAGTCCACAGCCTCGGGGTCAACGACCCCGTAAACGTCACCGTCGGCGACGGCAGACTCACCAAGGTGACCATGACCGCCGTCGCGACCGGCACCGAGGTTCAGGGCACCCTGTCCGCGGACGGCACGTCCTGGAAGGCGGACGGCCCGCTGAAGCAGGCCACCCGTTACCAGGTCGCCGCGGAGGCCGTGGACGCGAAGGGCCGCGCCGCCACCGAGAACGCCACGGTCTCCACGGTCTCCCCGGCCAACGACTTCCTCGGGCACCTCTCCCCCGAGAACGGCTCGACCGTCGGTGTGGGCATGCCGGTGACCTTCAACTTCGACAAGGCGATCGGCGACAAGGCCGCCATGGAGTCGAAGATCCAGGTCAGCTCCAGCAGCGGCGAACAGGTCGTCGGTCACTGGCTCAACAACAGCCGTCTGGACTTCCGCCCCGAGCACTACTGGAAGCCCGGCTCCACCGTCACCGTCAACATGAACCTCGACGGCGTCCAGAAGACGGTCACGTTCAAGATCGGCCGGAGCCAGATCAGCACCGTCGACGCCAAGACGAAGCAGATGACCGTCAAGCGGGACGGCAAGACGATCAAGACCATCCCGATCTCGTCCGGCAGCGCCGAGCACCCGACGTACAACGGCCAGATGGTCATCTCCGAGAAGTACCGGCAGATCCACATGAACGGTGCGACCGTCGGCCTCACGGAGAAGAACGGCAAGCCCTCGTACGACATCGAGGCCGTACCGCACGCCATGCGCCTGACCGCCTCGGGCACGTTCATCCACGGCAACTACTGGGGCGGCGACTCGGTCTTCGGCAAGGTCAACACCAGCCACGGCTGCGTGGGCCTGAAGGACGTCAGGAACGCCGGCGACGGCAAGCTGCCCGCGGCGTGGTTCTTCGACAACTCGCTGACCGGTGACGTCGTGATCGTCAAGAACTCCGGGGACAAGGCCACGGTCGCCCCGGACAACGGCCTCAGCGACTGGAACATGCCGTGGAGCGAGTGGGTCTCCGGCAGCGCGTCGAACTGACGCCACGCCATTCGCGCACGCGAACCTGAATCCCCTCCGCCCGGGCGGCGGCCGACACACCACCGGCCGCCGCCGCGCGACGCCAGGGACGCTCGGACGGCCCTCACCCCGAGGAGTCCTTGAGCCAGGGAAACGCGACGAGGACCACGACCGTCAGGTCGGGGTCCTCGTTCGTGCATCACTACACAATGTGTCCGAGGGGGGACTTGAACCCCCACGCCCGATAAAGGGCACTAGCACCTCAAGCTAGCGCGTCTGCCATTCCGCCACCCGGACAAGGTGTCTGCCGCCTGGCCGGGGGTGTTCCCCGCGGCGACATGGATAACAATACCAAGCTTTCGGAGTGCCCTTCACCTGCATATCCGGCCCCCGGAGCGGGTCCGCGGAGCGGGGCGGGGGTGCGCCTACAGTCTCACCATGGGTGACTGGATGACTACCGGCGGTCTGCGGCAAGGGCGGCGGCCGAGAGCGCTGTCGCCGTGGCGGGAGCATCTGCGGGACACGTTCTGGTTCGCGCCCACCGCGGCCATGGTGCTGGTCTTCGTGGTGTGGGCGGCGGCGACCGCGCTCGACACCGCGATCGTCGACGCGCTGCACGACGCGCGCGACTACGACACCCTCGACGATCTGCTGCGTCTGGCCGACGACGCGAAAGCCGTGGTGACCGTGGTCAGCTCGGCGATGATGACCTTCATCGGTGTGGTCTTCAGCATCTCGCTGGTCGCCGTGCAGATGGCGAGCGGGCAGTTCAGTCCGCGCGTGGTGCGGATCTTCGTACGGAGCCGGATCACCAAGGCCACCTTCGCGGTGTTCCTCGCCACCTTCCTGCTGTCGCTCCTCGTGCTGACCTCGTACGAGGGGCAGGCCGAAGCGATGTACGTGACCTCGATCCCCCTGGTCCAGTCGATGCTGACACTCACGATGCTGGGGCTGAGCCTGCTGCTCTTCGTGCTGTACGTGAACCAGACCCTGCGGCTCATGCGCATCAGCCATGTCATCGACCGCATCACCCGCGAGGCGTTCAAGGTGGTCGCGCGCATGCCCGTGGCCCGCTCGACCGGCGAGGAGGACGCGCTCGGGCCCGAGACCGCCCGGGTCGCCCACCACGGGCGGGCCGGCGTTCTGCGGGACGTGAACATCGCCCGGCTGGTGCGGGCGGCCAAGGGGGAGGACGTCGTGCTGCGGCTGCTCCCGCGGATCGGCGACTTCGTCGTACCGGGCACTCCGCTGTTCGCCGTGCACGGAGGTCCCGCCCCGGCCGGGCGGTCGCTGAACCACACCGTGTCCGTCGGGGTGGACCGCACCTTCCACCAGGACTTCGCGTTCGGACTGCGTCAGCTCGCCGACATCGGGCTGCGGGCGCTGTCGGCCGCGGTGAACGACCCGACCACGGCCGTGCAGGCGATCGACCGCATCGTGCAGTTCCTGGCCGCCGTCGCCGGCCGGCCCCTCGACCCCGCTCTCTACCGGGACCGGCGCGGGAACGTACGGCTGGTGCAGCCCGTGCCGGGCTGGACGGAGCTGGTCGATCTCGGGTTCGCGGAGATCCGGGGCTGCGCGGTGGGCACTCCGCAGGTCACCCGGCGCATCGTCGCCGGCCTGGACGATCTCGCCGCGATCGCTCCCGAGGACCGCCGTCAGCCCCTGCTCCGCCACCGCGCGCTGCTCGTCGAGGCCGTCGAGCGCTCCGTACCCGAGCCCTCGGACCGCGCGTTCGCGCTGCACCCGGACCGGCAGGGCATCGGCTAGCCGACCGGCACCGCACGGCACGGCACCCCACGGCAGCAGGGCATCGCCTTGCATGGCATACATATCCCTGCATTGGCACTGCATAGCCCTGCAAAGCCCTGCATGGCGTGCCGGGGCAGCACGGCGCGGGACTCGTGCAGCCGACCCCGGTCGGCCGGGGCACCGCGCCACCGGCCGGGCCGGCTCACGGCATCAACCGGCTCAGGTCATCAAGTGGCTCACGGCATCAAGTGGTACTCCGGGAAGTTCCCCGGCAACCGCTCCCCCGCCGGGCCCTGGGTCACCGCTCGCACCAGGAGTTCCCCGCCAACGAACGCGCCGCGCCACGACGCGCCGAAGCCGCCGAAGAGTTCGTCGCGGTCGCCGCGGGAGCGGGGCCTGCCGTGGCCGACCTTGAACGCGCGGATCTGGGGGGCCAGCCGGGTGTACGTCGCCTCGTCGTCCGTGGACAGGGTGGCGACCAGCGCCCCGTTCGAGGCGTTCATCGCGGCGAGCAGTTCGGCCTCGGTGTCGACCAGGACGATCGTGTCGACCGGGCCGAAGGGTTCCGCGTGGTGCAGCGGTGAGGAGGGGGGCGGGCTGAGGAGCGTCACGGGCTGGACGTACGCCGCCGTGTCCTGGCCGGGCAGGAAGCGGGCGTCGGACGGCTTGCCGCGGTACAGCGGGACCGCGCCCCGGTCGATGGCCTCGGCGACCTGGTCGTTCAGCTCCTTGGCCTTGGCCGCGTTGATGACCGGGCCGAAGTCCAGCGACGGATACGGGTCGCCGGGCCGCTCGACGGCCAGCGGGTGACCGGTGCGCAGGGTGCGGACGGCCGGCAGGTACGCGGCGAGGAAGTCGTCGAACAGCGCGCGCTGGACGACGAAGCGCGGGTACGCGGTGCAGCGCTGCTTGCCGTAGTCGAAGAGCTTGGGAACGACCGCCGTCAGCGCGTCCCAGTCGCTGTGGTTCCAGACGCCCCAGGTGTTGAGCCCCTCCTGTTCGAGGACATGGCGCTTGCCGAGGTCGGCGACGGCGGTGGCCACCGCGGCGCCGGTGTCCCGGCCGCCGACGAAGGAGACGCAGCCGATCTCGGGCGCGCGCACGAGCGCCTCCGACAGTTCGCTCCCGCTGCCGCTGACCAGGGTGAGGGGAATGCCTTCGCGTACGGCGAGCGCGCAGGCCAGGGTGAGACACGCGACGCCGCCGTCGGTCGGGGTCTTGGCGATGACCGCGTTGCCCGCCAGTGCCTGCACCAGCATCGCGTGGACGAGAACGCTCATCGGGTAGTTCCAGCTCGCGATGTTGGAGACGGGGCCGTCGAGCGGGGTCCGGCCCTCCACCATGGGTTCGATGCCGTCGACGTACCAGCGCACGCCGTCGATCGCGCGGTCCACGTCGGCCGTGGCGAGCCGCCAGGGCTTGCCGATCTCCCAGACGAGCAGGAGCGCGAGCAGTTCACGGTGTTCGGTGAGGGCGTCGAGGGCCGCCGCCACGCGGGCCCGGCGTTCGGCGAGGGGCACGTGCCGCCAGGCGCGGTGCTGGTCGAGCGAGGCGCGGACGGCCGCCCGGGCGGCGGCGCCGTACAGGCGTGGGGGTCCCGCGACGGGTCCGCCGTCGACGGGGCTGGTGGCGGGCAGGGCCCGGCCGTCGGTCTGCCAGCCGGAGTTCCAGAGGTTGAGCACCCGGTCGTCGCGGAACGCCTCGGGGGCGACGGCGAGGGACCGCCGCCAGGCGTCGGTCCAGGACGTGCCGGACTTGAGGACGAGGGGGGCGGGGGCGTCGGGGCCGCGGCGGAGCGGCGGGGCGGACGGGGTGGGGCCGGGGGTTGTCACGCGTGTCTCCGCTCTCGGTGCACAGTCGGGGGCGGGGGGCCCGGCCCCTGCCGGACGGGCAGGTCGTACGGGCCCTCGCGAACAGTTGTCGCGTACGTAAGGGGAAGGCGGTGCGCGCGGGCGGCTTCCGTCAGTCACCTCAGGTCAACTATGGGTGACATCACTCGGGGTCGCTCGCTCCGCCAGCCGCGCGAGGACCAGCCGGGCCGTCTCGGTCGGGGTTCCGCCGACCTGGACCCCGACCGCCTCCAGGGCCTTCCTCTTGGCCTCGGCGGTGCCCGAGGAACCGGAGACGATCGCGCCGGCGTGCCCCATGGTCCGGCCCTCGGGGGCGGTGAATCCGGCGATGTAGCCGACGACGGGCTTGGTGACGTGATCGCGTATGTACGCGGCCGCCCGTTCCTCGGCGTCGCCGCCGATCTCCCCGATGAGAACGATCAGCTCCGTGTCGGGGTCCTTCTCGAAGGCCGCCAGACAGTCGATGTGCGAGGTCCCGACGACGGGGTCCCCGCCGATGCCCACACAGGTCGAGAAGCCGATGTCCCTGAGTTCGTGCATGAGCTGGTAGGTGAGGGTGCCGGACTTGGAGACCAGACCGATGCTCCCCGGGCCGGTGATGTCGGCGGGGACGATGCCCGCGTTCGCCTGTCCGGGGGAAATGAGGCCGGGACAGTTGGGGCCGATGACGCGGGTCCCGTGGGCGGCGGCGTGCGCGCAGAAGGCGACCGAGTCGTGGACGGGGATGCCCTCGGTGATGACGACGGCGAGCGCGATCCCGGCGTCGGCGGCCTCCAGCACGGCCGCGCGGGCGAAGGCGGGCGGCACGAACACGACGCTCACGTCGGCTCCCGTCGCCTCGATCCCCTCGCGCACCGACCCGAAGACGGGGACGGTCCTCGGCGCTCCTCCCCCGCCCTCGGGGCCGGGGAGGTCGAACTCCACGGTCAGACCAGCCTTGCGCGGATTGACCCCGCCGACGACGTCGGTGCCGGCGGCGAGCATCCGCCGGGTGTGCCGCATGCCCTCGGCGCCGGTCATGCCCTGGACGAGGACCCTGGACTCCTGGGTGAGAAAGACGGCCATGTCCCGCTCCTTCAGCTCGTGTGGGCCAGTCGGGCGGCCAGGCGGGCGGCGGCGTCCATGGTGGCGGCCTGGTGCACCAGGGGGTGCGCGCGGTCGCCGAGGACGGCGCGGCCCCGGGCCGCGTTGTTGCCGTCGAGCCGGACCACGATCGGTCTGGTCGGCCGTACGGCGTCCAGGGCCCGCACGATGCCGTCGGCGACGGCGTCGCAGGCGGTGATGCCGCCGAAGACGTTGACGAGGACGGACCTGACTCCGGGGTCGGACAGGACCACGGACAGTGCGTCGGACATGATCCGCGCGGAGGCCCCGCCGCCGATGTCGAGGAAGTTGGCGGGGCGGGCGCCGCTTGCGGCGACCACGTCGAGCGTCGACATGACGAGGCCGGCGCCGTTGCCGATGACACCGACCTCGCCGTCCAGCTTCACGTAGTTGAGGCCCTTGGCGGCGGCCGCGGATTCCAGCGGGTCGTCGTGCGAGGTCTCCTGTCCGTCCCAACGCGCCTGACGGTAGCGGGCGTTGTCGTCGAGGGTGACCTTGCCGTCCAGGGCCATGAGCTGCCCCTGGGCGGTGCGGACGAGGGGGTTCACCTCGACGAGGAGGGCGTCCTCGCGGACGAGCACCTGCCAGAGCCGGACGAGGACGTCGGCGGTGCGCGGTGGCAGTCCGGCCGCCCTGACGATCTCGGCGGCCTTCTCCGGGGTGACGCCCTCCGCGGGGTCCACGGGGACGCGCGTCACCGCCTCCGGCCTGGTCGCCGCCACCTCCTCGATCTCGGTGCCGCCCTCGGCGGAGGCGATCGCGAGGAAGCGTCCGGCGGCGCGGTCGAGGACGTACGAGACGTAGAACTCGGCCTCGATGTCGACGGGTCGGGCCAGCATGACCGTGCGGACCGGGTGGCCCTTGATGGTCATGGCGAGGATCTCGCGCGCCGTGCGTTCGGCGGCGTCCGGGTCCTCGGCGAGCCGCACTCCGCCCGCCCTGCCGCGCCCGCCCGTCTTCACCTGGGCCTTGACGACGGCCCGGCCGCCGAGCCGGCGGGCGATGTCGCGCGCCCCGCCGGGCGAGTCGGCGACCTCGGCGGGAGGCACCAACAGCCCGTGTTCCGCGAAGAGTTGACGCGCCTGATGTTCGTACAGGTCCACGATTCGGCTCCTGTCCTGAAAGTGGTGCGCGACCCCTGGACATCACCCATCGGATGCGGGATAACCATCTTCATACAGTATTCGTCGACTGTATGCAATGTACGAACCTGGCCCGCCCGCCGCCGCGACCGGGGCGGCTCACCGCAACAAACAAGTGAGGTGACCTGTGACGACCAAGGCTCTCGAAGGCATCCGGGTCCTGGACATGACGCACGTTCAGTCCGGCCCCTCGGCGACCCAGTTGATGGCATGGCTCGGCGCCGACGTGGTCAAACTCGAGGCGCCGAGCGGTGACATCACCCGCACCCAGCTGCGGGACATCCCGGACGCCGACTCGCTCTACTTCACCATGCTCAACAGCAACAAGCGCAGCATCACCCTCAACACCAAGACCGAGCGCGGCAAACAACTCCTGACCGAGCTGATCCGCCGCTCCGACGTCCTCGTGGAGAACTTCGGCCCCGGCGCGATCGACCGTATGGGCTTCACCTGGGACCGTATCCGCGAGATCAACCCGCGGATCGTGTACGCCTCCATCAAGGGCTTCGGGGACGGCCCCTACACCGACTTCAAGGCGTACGAGGTGGTCGCGCAGGCCATGGGCGGCTCCATGGCCACCACCGGGTTCGAGGACGGCCCGCCGATGGCCACCGGCGCCCAGATCGGCGACTCGGGCACCGGCGTCCACGCCGTCGCCGCCGTCCTCGCCGCACTGCTCCAGCGCACCCGCACCGGACGCGGCCAGCGCGTCAACGTGGCCATGCAGCACGCCGTCCTCAACCTCTGCCGGGTCAAGCTGCGCGACCAGCAGCGCCTGGCCCACGGGCCGCTCGCCGAGTATCCCAACGACGACTTCGGCGACGAGGTCCCCCGCTCGGGCAACGCCTCCGGCGGCGGCCAGCCCGGCTGGGCCGTCAAGTGCGCGCCCGGCGGCCCCAACGACTACGTCTACGTGATCGTCCAGCCCACCGGCTGGAAACCGATCACCCGGCTGATCGGCCGCCCCGAACTGGCCGACGACCCCGGCTGGGCCACCCCGCGGGCCCGGCTGCCCCGGCTCGCCAAGATGTTCCAGCTCATCGAGGAATGGACCACGACATTGCCCAAATGGCAGGTGCTGGAGAAACTCAACGCCGAGAGCATCCCGTGCGGACCGATCCTGTCCACCAAGGAGATCATCGAGGACGCCTCGCTCGCCGCCAACGACATGGTCGTCGAGGTCGCGCACCCCGAGCGCGGCTCGTACGTCACCGTCGGCAGCCCGCTCAAACTCTCCGACTCCCCCGTCGACATCACCGCCTCCCCGCTGCTCGGCGAGCACAACGAGGAGATATACATCGGCGAACTCGGCCTCGGCGACGAGGAATTGCGGCTTCTCAAGACGGGCGGGGTGATCTGAGGTGACCGCTCAGGACCGGGTGGCGCGGGTGCGGGCGCTCCTCGACGGCGTACGGCGCGAGGGCCGCACCGCGCTGACGGCGCCCGAGGGCAAGCGGATCGCCGACGCCTACGGGATCGCCGTGCCCGGCGAGGAGACCGCCCGCGACGAGGACGAGGCGGTGGCCCACGCGGAAGGGTTCGGCGGCCCCGTCGTGATGAAGATCGTCTCCCCCGACATCCTGCACAAGACCGACGCGGGCGGGGTGCTGGTCGGTGTCGAGGGGGAGGCG
This sequence comes from Streptomyces sp. NPDC059371, assembly GCF_042751995.1. Lineage (NCBI taxonomy): Bacteria > Bacillati > Actinomycetota > Actinomycetes > Kitasatosporales > Streptomycetaceae > Streptomyces > Streptomyces sp. NPDC059371. The sequence goes on from NZ_JBHYXD010000002.1 coordinate 171,277, forward strand.
GACGTACGGGCCGCCTTCCGGACGATCATCGGCAACGCCCGTGCGTACGACGCCCGCGCCCGCGTCGACGGCGTCCAGGTGCAGGAGCTGATCCCGCCCGGGCAGGAGGTCATCGTCGGCGCGGTGACCGACCCGACCTTCGGCAAGATCGTCGCCTTCGGACTCGGCGGTGTGCTCGTCGAGGTGCTCAAGGACGTCACCTTCCGGCTCGCCCCCGTGGACGCCGGTGAGGCGCTGTCGATGCTCGACTCGATCCGCGCGGCGCAGATCCTGCGCGGGGTGCGCGGCGGGCCCGCGGTGGACCGGGCGGCCCTCGCCGAGCAGATCCGCCGGGTCTCCGAACTCGTCACGGACTTCCCCGAGATCGCAGAGGTGGACCTCAACCCGGTGATCGCGACCCCGCGCGGCGCGATCGCGGCGGACATCCGCGTGATCCTCGGCGCGAGCGCCCCGGCCGGGCGGCGCCGGTACACCCGTGAGGAGATCCTCGCCTCCATGGACCGGCTGATGCGGCCGAGGTCGATCGCCGTGATCGGCGCCTCCAACGCCCCGGGCAAGATCGGCCACGCCGTGCTGCGCAACCTCGTCGACGGAGGCTTCGCGGGCGAGATCCACCCGGTGAACCCCAAGGCCGACGACATCCAGGGCCGCAAGGCCTACGCCAGTGTCACGGACATCCCCGGCGAGGTGGACGTCGCGGTCTTCGCCGTCCCCGCCCGGGCGGTGCCACGCGTCCTGGAGGAGGCCGGACGCAAGAACATCCCCAACGCGGTCCTGATCCCCTCCGGTTTCGCGGAGACCGGCGAACAGGCGCTCCAGGACGAGATCACGGCCATCGGCGAGCGGTACGGCATCCGGCTGCTCGGTCCGAACATCTACGGCTACTACTCGACCTGGCAGGACGTGTGCGCCACGTTCTGCACGCCCTACGACGTGAAGGGCGGTGTCGCGCTCTCCTCGCAGTCCGGTGGAATCGGCATGGCCGTACTGGGGTTCGCCCGCACCACGAGAACGGGTGTCTCGGCGATCGTCGGGCTCGGCAACAAGGCGGACCTGGACGAGGACGACCTGCTCACCTGGTTCGGCGAGGACCCGCACACCCGGTGCGTGGCGATGCACCTGGAGGACCTCAAGGACGGCCGCGCCTTCGTGGAGGCGGCCGGGGCCACCGTCCCGAAGAAGCCCGTCGTCGTCCTGAAGGCGGGGCGGACCGCCGCCGGCGCCCGGGCCGCGAACTCGCACACCGGAGCCCTCGCGGGCGACGACGCCGTGTACGACGACATCCTCAGGCAGGCCGGGGTCATCAGGGCTCCCGGTCTGAACGACATGCTGGAGTACGCGCGCGCCCTGCCGGTGCTGCCCGCTCCCCGGGGCGACAACGTCGTGATCATCACCGGCGCGGGCGGCAGCGGCGTGCTGCTGTCCGACGCGGTCACCGACAACGGGCTGTCCCTGATGGAGATCCCGCCGGACCTCGACGCCTCCTTCCGGGAGTTCATCCCGCCGTTCGGGGCCGCGGGCAACCCGGTGGACATCACGGGCGGCGAGCCGCCGTCGACGTACGAGGCGACGATCCGGCTCGGTCTGGAGGACCCGCGCGTCCACGCGCTCGTCCTCGGCTACTGGCACACGATCGTGACCCCTCCCATGGTCTTCGCCGAGCTCACCGCGCGCGTGGTGGCCGAATTCCGCGAACGCGGCATCGAGAAGCCCGTGGTGGCGTCGCTCGCGGGCGACGTCGAGGTCGAGGAGGCGTGCCGGTACCTCTACGAGCGAGGGGTCGTGGCCTACCCGTACACCACCGAGATGCCGGTGGCCGTCCTCGGCGCGAAGTACCGCTGGGCGCGTGCGGCGGGCCTGTTGGGGGGTCGTTCATGACATGAGGACGCGGGGGGCCGGCCGACGGGGCGCCGCGGCCCCCCCCCCCGCCCCCGTGCCCCCCAAAAACCAATGGGCGGGGGGGCGGGCACCAACAATATAAGCCACGCGGACTCG